>JAUVCD010000130.1 GCA_030590865.1 Myxococcales bacterium
GGATCCGACGAGTTGGGCAGAGGCCCTCGGCATTTCGACCGAGGCGATCGAGCTGTACCTGGACAGCGACGTCATCGATCTGCACGTCGATTCGTTCATCTGGAACCGCGTCTTTGGATACGACCTGCGGCGGCGTCACGGCCACGGCTTGTTCGGCGGGCGGTTTTACAGCCAGGTCGACTTCCCTCGCATCCTCGAAGCCCAGCTGAGCGGGGCCACCTGGATCATCACCACCAACCCGGCTCGAACGGCTCGCGACCGAGCTGAGACCTTCGTCAAGAACCTCCGCAAACTGAGGTCGATCTTCGACTCAGTCAGCGATCAATTCCAGGTCGTGCGCAACGTGGCCGAGTACCGGCAGGCCCGGGCAGCGGGCAAGCACGCAGCCTTTCTCGGCATCCAGGGGGGCAACGCCCTCGACGAGAACATCGAGGCCCTCGATCGCATCGAAGACGATGTGATTCTGCGCATCACGCTGGTGCACCTGTCTTCGTCATCCCTCGGCGACACCAGCTCACCGCTGAAAATAGGTGGCGACCACGGGCTCACCGACTTCGGGCGGGACTACGTGAAGCGGCTCAACGAAAAGAAGATCTTCGTCGATCTGGCCCACATCGGGCGCCAGGGGTTCTTCGATGTCGTCGCAGTTCACGACCCGTCACAGCCCCTACTGGTCACCCACACGGGCATCGCCGGTGTCTATCGTCACTGGCGCAACCTGGATGACCCACAACTCCGGGCCATCGCCGACACCGGCGGCACCGTCGGGGTGATGTACCAGGCGAGCTTCCTCGGCAAACCCGGAGTGGGTGACAGAGCCACGGCGGTGATCGATCACCTGGAGCACATCGTGAACACCATCGGCGATGACCACGCATCGCTAGGTAGCGACTGGGATGGCGCCATCGCCCCACCAAGAGACATCCCGACCTGCCTCGAGCTGCCACGATTGGTGCAGCTGATGTTGGACCGCGGCTGGGACGACATTCGCATCAAGAAGATCCTCGGCGGGTCGTTCTTGCGCACCGTCGAGGCCCTGCGTGGGTGACCCTGCGTGGGTGACGCTGCGCAGGTGACGCCGCTTGACTGCCAGCGACGGACGGCAACCCGAGACCGAAAGACTACCCGCCAGCGACCTCCTGCCAGCCAACCCAATAGGGGCCGTTGGGGCCATGCTCACGCTTCCAGATTGGGACCCGGGCCTTCACCCGCTCGATGAGCTCACGACAAGCCGAAAACGCCTCGTCACGGTGGGCTGCGCTGGCAGCGCACACCACCGCCAAATCGCCTACCTGCAGCTCGCCGACGCGATGAGTGCAGGCGACGCGGGTGCCTTCGATTTCGGACTCAATCTCAGCGGCGATGGCAGCCAACTCCGACTCGGCCATCCGGTCGTAGGCCTTGTACTCGAGCAAGGTGACAGGCTGTCCTTGGTGGTGGTCGCGCACCGCCCCAATGAAGGTGACCACTGCCCCGGCGGCCTCGTGGGACACGGCCGCAACCAGCTCGCTGAGATCGAGGGCATCATGGCGGATCCCGGTCAGGCTCATGAGCCTGCCTCGGGGGACGGGCGACGATAATGTCCCGACCGCCCTCCGCTCTTTTCGAGCAGCACGATCTGCTCGATGACGATACCGCGCTCCACCGCCTTGAGCATGTCGTAGACGGTGAGCGCAGCAACGCTGGCGGCCACCATGGCTTCCATTTCGACGCCTGTTCGATCGTTGGCCTCGGCGGTGGCCTCGACGGTGACCCGACCAGCCTCGACGTCAACCGCGAAGTCGACCGTCACCTGGCTGAGGGCGATCCCGTGACACAGCGGAATGAGATCAGGCGTGCGTTTCGCCGCCATGATCCCAGCAACCCGCGCCACTGCGAGCACGTCCCCCTTGGGACCACTGGCCGCTGTTACGCGGGCCGCCGTCTCAGGAAGCATCCGCACGCTGGCGGTGGCCCGGGCCTGGCGCTGGGTCACCGGTTTGTGGCCAACGCCGACCATCCGAGCCGCTCCGCTGGGCGACAGGTGGGTCAGACCCGCCGCACCAGCCTCCGAGGCGCGCTCAGGGGTCACGATCTCGTCATAGGCGGTCCGCAGCTTGCCGTAGGCCTGAGGGGCGCGCCCCCCGACCGAGGCAGCCCCTTGTAGTGCGTAGCGCTCCAGCATCGACAGGGCAGACCAGGTCGCATCGCTCAGCATGTGCTGCTCGCCAAGGGTCCCCAGGGCCGCCAGGAGTCGCTCACTAGGAGCGTGCAGTCGCGACTCGTCGGCCCGTTGGGTGGGGCTTGGTTCGGGCTCTGCGGCAACCAGGACCGCCTTGACAGCCTCGTGGTCCACGTCGTCAGCGCTTCCCAGAGCCACCAGGGCTCGCCGCTGGTCGAGCGGCAAGGTCTCCCAGGCCGTGAAAGACAGGCGCAGGCCGACCACCTCGAGCGCCCGGCGCGCCGCGCAGGGAGGCAAAGGCAGCGCGCCGTTAATCTCCTCGAAGCCGAACACCTTGCCGTCTTTCACCGGTCAACCTCCTGCGACGGGCGGTATCAACGCCACTTCATCACCAGCCACCACCGGCTGGCCATCGCTCACATAGACGCCGTTCACCGCCACCCGGATGATAGATCGGTACCCTGCCAGCCCCGGGTGGCGTGCGCAGATCTCATCCATGAGGTCGGCAACGGTGCAGTGAAGGGGGTCAACCTCGAGCTCCAGCTCGGCGGCGCCGACTAGCTCACGTGCACCAGCAAATGCAAGCACCTTCACCACGCCCGACATGAGTCGGAGATCTAGCACCGATTTTCGCTGCGGTGGGGATGCGACAATCCGAAAGGGTTGTTACGCTTTGGCCGGCATGGGCAAACCCAAGGGTCTTCCTGTTGGCTCGATTTTGGCGAGCCGCTACCAAATCCGACGCGAGCTCGGACGGGGCGGCATGGGTTTCGTCTATCTATGTCGGGATCTGATCCTCGATGAGCGCGTGGCCCTCAAGGTGATGCCGCGCACCAAGACAGACGAGAAGACCAGCACCAAGCGCAAGAAGCGGCGACACGATGATGCTTGGTTCTTCTTCGAGGAGGCGCGGGCACTGGCCGGCCTGTGCCATCCAGCGATCGTGCGCGCCCGCGACTACGGGGTGTTGTCCGACCAATCCCCCTATCTGGTGATGGATGTGGTGCCCGGTCGATCGCTGCACGAGTGGATCTACCGTGCCCGCACCGAGGGACTGCTGCCTTGGAACGTCCTGTGGACCACCATCGACCAAGTCCTCGGCGGGCTGGCTCACGCCCACGCTCGAGGCGTCATCCACGGTGACCTCAAACCGTCCAACGTGCTGCTGCACCGCACCCCAGGGGATGAGGCACCACGAGCCTATCTGCTCGACCTCGGACTTGCCTGGCTGACCCGGGATCTCGTGGACCATCGGCTCGACGGATCGACCGAGGTCGCTCCGACGGTGCGCTATGGCGCCGGCACGCCCGGTTGGATGGCGCCTGAGCAAATCCGGATGGCTACGCCCCACATTTGCCCGGCGACGGATCTGTACCCGCTCGGCTGCCTGATGTTCACCTTGCTGGTAGGCGAGGAGCCTTTCGAAGGCACCAACGAAGAGCTCCTCGAGCAACACAAGAACTCCCCCCTGCCCGACTTCGAGCTGCCTCCCGCGGTGCCCGACGGCGTGGCAGATTTCGTACGGCAGATGACCGCCAAGTGGCCTTGGAACCGCTTCGACTTCGCCGGCGACGCGCGCCGCGAGTGGCAGCAGTACAAGCCGGCGGGCAGCTTCCCGTCGATGATGCCCCCGCCACTGGGCAGCGATCGCGGCTGCGCGAGCAGCCACGCCCTGATCAGCGACATCAGCACCTTGCCTGATACCGAGCTGCGGCAGGTCCGGCTGACCGCCGTGGCCACGCCAGGCCTGCTCGGCGTGCGGCCGAGCCCCCTGGTCGCGCGCCTTGCAGAGCGCGATGAGCTGATGGAGATCGTCAGCAACGTCTGCGCCGTCGAGGAGCCGACCCAAGAGCTCGTGCTCCTGTCAGGGCCCGCCGGCGTGGGCAAGAGCCGCCTGGCTGAGTGGCTCTGCCAGGAGGTCCACGAGGCTGCGCTGATGCTGCCGTTGCGAACTCGTTACCGAAGAATTGCCGCACCGCTGGACGGCATGGTCGGTGCCCTGGTTAAGCACTACCGAGTAGACAAGGTCAAACGGTCCACCATCGAAAAGGTGCTGATGAACATCTGGGGCGTCGATCCAGAGGACGACGAGGGCCTCACTTGGGTCGCCGGAGCCGCCGCCTGGTTGTGTCGTCAAGACGGCGACTCGACCACTCTGGGGCCCACCAAGAAGCGCTTCGTCCTCGATCGACCAGAGCTCAAGTGGCTGGTGATCCGCAAGACCCTCGAGCGAACCGGCAGGGGCCGTCCGCTGTTGTTCTGGCTCGACGATCTGCACCGGGCGCGAGCCGAGACCTTCAAGCATTTGGCGCGCCTCAAGCGGGATCTCAAGCACGTCCCCATGTTGCTCGTGGCGACGATGCGCAACGAAGACGTGGTCAACGATCCGACGGCCCGTGCCCGCATCGAGCTGCTGGTGGAAGAGTACGGCGGGCGCCGCATGGAGCTCGACCCACTGAACGACGGGGACACTCAGACGCTCTTGCGCGAGACCCTACCGCTGACCGATACGGCGGTGAGCGTGGCGTCCAAGCGGTCGAAGGGGAACCCGCTGTTCGCCCTTCAGTTGCTCCACTCCTGGGCCATGCGCGGCGATCTTCGCCAGCAGCAAGACGGGCTCTACACCGTCTCGGAAGAGGCCCTGAATCACCAAGCGAGCACCACCGCCGAGCTGTGGGAGGAGCGGGTGAAGGCCCTACCCGACGAGTTGCAGCCAGCCGCTCTGGCCGCGGCCGCCCTGGGCGGCGACATCCGGCACGATGTCCTGCACGTGCTCTTGACCGAGTTAGGCCTGGAGGCCAATCGCGCCATCGCGGCGATGAAGCGCGCCCAACTCGTCTTGGCCTCTGGCCACGACCGGTTGCGCTGGACCCATGCGCTGCTGCAAGAGCATCTGCTTCAGTGCCTCCACAGCGCCACCAACGCCAAAGATGTATTTCGCATGGCCGCCGACGCCCTGGCCCACCACCCCGCCGCCGCCAGCGGGCGCATCGTTCGCCACCGGGTCACCAACTTGATTCACGCCGGCAACGTGAACCAGGCGTCCGACCTGCTCCACACTCACGTGGCGGCCGCCTGGGCACGGATTCGCGACGCTACGGCGACACTGCGCGATCTGCGACTGCTCGACGATAAGCTCAGCGGCATCCAACTGGCCCACCACCTGCGCTGGCACGCCGAGGCCAAACGCCACGCCGGCGATCTCGAAGACGCCCGTCGGCAGGCCGAGATCGCCAGAAGCACCTTCCGAGACCAGTCGGACGAGATGAACGAGGCCCAATGCCTGCGCCTCCTCGGCCATATCGCCTCGGATCTTGGTGCCTCAGCACAGGCGCGGCGCCTCGTCACCCGGGCCCTCTCGTTATTCCAGAAGCACAGCTACGTGACGGGCCAAGCGCAATGCGAGGTGCTGCTCGGTGAGATTGACTATCTGATCGGCGAGCACGCCAGGGCGCTTCACATTCTGGGCGAGGCCTCCAACAAGTTCAACCAGATGGGCGACGCCTTGGGCCACGCCCAGTGCCTCATCCTCCAAGGCTTCGTGGAGCAATCGGGCGGGTCGCCGAGCCATGCCCGGGAGCTGTTGGCGGTAGCGCGAGCCAACCTCGAGCGTATTGGCTATCGGCTCGGCGTCGCTCAATGCGACCTGGCCTTAGCCCACGCCGACCACCGAGAGGGAGATTTCGCGCGGGCCCATGAGCGCGCCACCTTGACGCTGAGGGCCTTCCGCCTCATCGAGAACCCGCGGGGCGAAGGGGGCTGCGAGCGGCTGTTGGCCATGAACGCCCTCGACGGTGGCCATCCCAATACGGCGGAAGTTCACTCCCGAGCGGCCGGCGTCCTCTATGGGCGGCTGAACGACCCGTGGGGCAAGGTCGAGTCGCTCTTGCTGCTCGCCCAAGTTGCGCTCTACCGCAAGGCCAACGACGCAGCCCGGGAACACCTGATCCGCTGCGAGGCCATCGCCCTCGCCGAGGCCGAGCCAAAACAGCACCGCCACCTGACGCTGGCCTGGTTGGCAGCGGCTGAAGAGCGCTGGAGCGACGCGGCCCGAGAGCTCGACGCCGCCCGCCGCACGTTCAAGGACTCGACCCAGAGCGGTGATCACACCCCCCAGTTGCTCAAGCGGTTCGAGCAGTTCGACTGGGCCGAGCCAGCGGGCGGTCGCGTGCGCCAGTGGCTCGACGCGATCACCCGGCGCTGACCAACCGGCGCCAGGGGTGTGGGTCCTGAATGACGACCTGGCGTGGGCAGACCACCAGCCTGCTCAGGGCCGAGAACCGCGGCCAACGAGCCTGACAAGAACCAACCGATGACGAAGGGCGTGCCGATCGGCTACGGTGCAGACACGCCATGCGAATCACTGACATGTTCGGCAAGGCCGAGCCCGTCGTCTCCTTCGAGTTCTTCCCACCCAAGACCGATGCGGGCATGGAGGCGCTGTACCGTACTATTGCGGCGCTCAAGCCCTGTGGGCCGTCGTTCGTGTCCATCACTTACGGTACCGGCGGCGGCTCGCGGAACCTGACCATCGATCTCGTGGAACGGGTCAAGGCCGAGCTCGGCATCGAGACCCTGGCCCACCTCACCTGTGCGGATGCGACCAAAGGGGACATCGCGATCATCTGTCGGCGCCTGGCCACAGCCGGGATCGACAACGTGCTGGCCCTGAGGGGTGATCCACCAGAAGGTGAGACCGAATTCGCCCGGGTCGACGGCGGCTTCGCCCACGCTGATGAGCTCATCTCTTTCATCCACGAAGAGGGGTTTCCCTTCTGTGTCGGCGCAGCTTGCTATCCAGAAGGTCACCCTGAGACACCAGACCTGGAGCGAGACCTGGCCCATTTGAAGCGCAAGGTCGACAGCGGCGTGGACTTCCTCATCTCGCAGCTCTTCTTCGACAACCAAGAGTACGTGGCCTTCGTCCGACGGGCGCGACGCGCTGGAATCGCCATCCCGATCCTGCCTGGGCTGATGCCGGTCACCAACGTGGCCCAAATCGCACGGTTCACCAGAACCTGTGGGGCCCGGATGCCTCAGGAGCTGTTTCGACGACTCAAGATTGTCGAGCAAGACCCCGCGGCGGTGGTGGCCACAGGCATGTACTGGACCACCGTCCAGGCTCGCCGACTGCTCGAAACGGGTGCGCCGGGCGTGCATTTCTATACGCTGAACAAGTCGTCGGCGACCCTGGCGGTTCACGCCGCTCTGGGCCTGTAACGGCCATCCCAAGGGCGCCAAGAAACGGTCGGCCCAGGGATTGACAAGCCGTTGGCGTGCTCATTCCACCTTCGTCTCCCGGCGCCTAGACCGGTCTGAGGTGGTGCGGTAGGCTTCTCTGTTGTGAGCATCTGGTTGGGACGCGCGTTCTGGACGACGTGCGGCCTAGGAGTCGTTGCCTGCTCGGTCTACACCGAAGACCTGCTCGAAGGCGTGGCCGGTGGTGCTGCAGCCGGCGGCAGCGGCGGGTGTTTGGCCCCCAGCGACTGCCCCGGCAGCGATGCAACCTGTCGCTACCGAGTGTGTCTAAGTGGCAGTTGCGGCACCCAAAATGCCGACGCCGGGATCCCGTGCACGGACAATGGTGGCAACTTCTGCGATGGTGACGGCAACTGTGTCGAGTGCCTCAACGAGCAGGACTGCGAGCCAGGTCAGTCCTGCTCGGCCCAGCACACCTGCCAGGATGGCAAAGCAGAGAACGGCGCCCCTTGCACCTCGGCCGACGTGTGCCAGAGCGCCCTATGCATTGATGACTTCTGTTGCAGCGTGGCCTGCGACGGATTTTGTCAGTCCTGCGCCGTCAGCGATAACGAGGGGAGCTGTAGCAACATTCCGGAGGGCACCGATCCAGACGACGAGTGTAGCGGCGGCGACTTCTGCAATGGCGTTGGGCTGTGCCGCTGCAACGACGGTCAGACCAATGGCCTGGAGACGGACCAAGACTGCGGGGGGCCCGATTGTCCCGGCTGCGCCAACGGCCAGGCCTGCCAGGACGCCGGCGACTGCGTGAGCAACTACTGCGACGGCACCTGCCAGACGGCACCCACCTGCGGCGACGGCAGCCCGAACACCGGTGAAGACTGTGATGACAACAACAACGACTCGTTCGACGGTTGCTCTGCCGAATGCTTCGATCCAACGACCCATCTGCTAATCAGCGAGGTGGCGGTGGTGCCCACCCTCGGAGAATTCGTCGAAATCTACAATCCGACGCTGCAGACGGTTGACCTGAGCGACGTCTATTTGGCCGACCGGAACGACTACTATCTGGTCACCCAGGGCTCGGTTTCGACTGGCGCATCCGACTTCGTCGCCAGATTTCCGCCTGGGGCCACGGTAGCGTCCCAGAGCTTCGTGGTCGTTTCGGTGGAGACGGCCACTGATTTCAACAGCACCTATGGCACCCTTCCTGACTTCGACTTCGAGGCCAGCGATCTGGGTGCGCCAGCGATGTTGGGCGACATCGGAGGAACCGCGGGCCTCACCAACAGCGGCGAGATGTTGATGCTATTTGGCTGGAGCGGGGTCGGCGATTTGGTCACCGACATCGACTACGTGATTTGGGGTAACACCACCAACGGCACCGACAAGACTGGCGTGACCGTAGGCACCAGCCCCTATCTGAACGACACGCCGCTGAGTAGCCAGAGCTTCGTCGCCACCGAGGAAACGACCGGCGAGACCATGCACCGCTGCGATACCGCCGAGGCCACCGAAACTCAGAGCGGGGGCAACGGCTCGAGCGGCCACGATGAAACCAGTGAGAATTGCGCCGTGGCCTGGAAAAGGGATGCCATCGCCTCGCCAGGAGCAGCGCCGCCGACGGGGTTCTGCCCCTGAGGGGACGGTCCCTGGTGCGAGCGCGCCGCTTCTGAGCCTATAATGGGAGGGCTGTCCAGGGGACGGCGGATGGGCGGAACATGAAGGCTCGAGCTTTTGGTCTGTTGGTTGCTGTGGGCTGCATCGCTGCTGCCTGCACTCAGGATTTCGACCAGTTCTTCCAGGGCGCCGGTGGCACCGGTGGCGTTGGGCCCATCGGCGGTGCAGGTGGGGACGGCGCTGGTGTCGACTGCACCACGGCAGAGGACTGCGATGGCAGCGACACCACCTGCCGCTATCGAACCTGCGATGGCGGCGTCTGTGGCAGCGAAGACACCGCCGCCGGGACGGCCTGTACCGAGGACGACGGACAGTATTGCGACGGCAACGGCAACTGCGTCGAGTGCCTCACCGAAACCGACTGCCCCGACGGTGAGCAGTGTAACCAGAACGGCGAGTGTGTCCCGGGCGGTTGCGCCGACAGTATGCTGAACGGCGACGAGACGGATATCGACTGCGGCGGCGGCACTTGTCCGCCCTGTCCCAATGACGACGACTGCCTCGTCTACAGCGACTGTGAGAGCCGCTTCTGCGACACCAGTGGTGGCGCCGGCGGCGCCGGCGGCGCTGGTGGGGCCGGCGGCGCTGGTGGGGCCGGCGGCGCTGGTGGGGCCGGCGGGGCCGGCGGCGGCGCCGGAGGTGCGGCGGGCGGAGTCTGCACGGCCTGCGCAAACGACGTCGATTGCGACGACGCGCCGACGACCTGGTGTGACCCGAACGACAACGGTGGAGCTTGCGCAGATCAGAAGGCCGTTGGCGACGCCTGCGAAGGCGACAACGAATGCGTGAACGATCAGTGCGTCGACAGCTTCTGCTGTGACATGCTTTGCGACGGCACTTGCGAAGCCTGCGACGTGACCTCTCTCGAAGGCACGTGCACGCTTCACGCAGGCGGCACCGACCCAGAGACCGAGTGTGGTGATGAGGGGGCTGCGAGTTGCGGCGCTGACAACACTGGGTGCAGCGGCACGGCGGCTCAGTGCAACCTCTACGACAATCAGACTCAGTGCGCGCCCCCGTCGTGCACCAACGATGAGGTGACCGCCGAGAGCCTCTGCGACGGCCAGGGCAGCTGCGTCACCGGAACGACCACGTCGTGCGGCGGTTTCGCGTGCGACGCGAATCAGACCGCCTGTCTCACCGACTGCACCACCAACGGCAACGCCGATTGCGCGACCGGCTTCTACTGCGATGGGTCCAATTGCCAGCCCCTGGCGGTCAACGGCACGGCCTGCAACCAACCGAGTGAGTGCGCCAGCAACAACTGCATTGACGGGTATTGCTGCGACACCGCCTGCGGAGGCACCTGCGAGGCCTGCGACATCACCAATAGCGAGGGCACTTGCACGCCTTACGCCATGGGCACGGACCCGGAGCCCGAGTGCGGTGCCGACGTCTGCAACGGAGCGGGCGCCTGTCGCTGCACCGACAGCATCCAGAATGGCAGTGAGACCGACGTGGACTGCGGCGGCGGGATTTGCCCACTCTGCACCGACGGCGACACTTGCTCGGGGGGTGGCGACTGCAACAGCAACAACTGCATCGACGGCTACTGCTGCGACACCGCCTGTGGGGGCACCTGCGAGGCCTGCAGCGTCTCGGGCAGCGAGGGCACCTGCACGCCATACGCGGCGGGCACCGACCCGGAGCCCGAGTGCGGTCCCGACGTCTGCAACGGAGCAGGCGCCTGCCGCTGCACCGACAGCGTCCAGAACGGCAGTGAGACCGACGTGGACTGCGGCGGCGGGATTTGTCCGCTCTGCACCGACGGCGACACTTGCTCGGTGGGCGGCGATTGCTCCAGCACCAACTGCATCGACGGCTACTGCTGCAACACCGGCTGCAGCGGCATTTGTGAGGGCTGTAATGTCTCGGGTAGCGAGGGCACCTGCACTTTGTACGCTGCGGGCACCGATCCGGAGCCCGAGTGCGGCTTCGACGTGTGCAACGGCGCCAACGCCTGCAGCTGCTCAGACAGCCTGCACAACTTCCTCGAAACCGACGTCGATTGCGGCGGCGCGCTCTGTCCGAGTTGCGGCGATGGGTCGACCTGCTCGGTGGGTAGCGACTGCACCAGCACCAACTGCATCGACGGCTACTGCTGTGACACCCCCTGCGGTACGGACTGCGAGGCTTGCGACATCTCGGGCAGCGAGGGCAGCTGTACGGACTACGACAACGGCACCGACCCGGAGGGCGATTGCCAGTCCGGCGAGCTATGCAACGGCACGGGCACTTGCGTAGTCCACTGTGGCGCCATCAGCTGCACCGGGGACGGCGACTGCACGGCCGGCGCGACTGGGGGCCTGTGCGTCGAGACGACGGGCGACTGCCTGCAGTCGATCTGCCTGGGCGCAACGCCGGGCTCAGTCATCGCGGCAGGCGCGCCGCCGGGCACCGACTTCTCGACCTGGCAAGCCGGTGACGACGAGACCTTCGGCGGCGGCGGGCGCTTCTACTGCAATGCCACCCTCCCGGTGGCCACCGCGGGCGTGCTCACCAGCTGGGACCTCTGGGTAGACAATGGCGGGACTAGCGGAGAGGTGGCTCAGTTTGCGGTGATTCGCTGCACCGGTGGTGGTGGCGGCGGCGGTCCGGCGCTGACCGGCTGCACCCGCGTGGGCCTCGGCCCTCTTCAGCAGATCACTGGCAACGGATTGAACAGCTTCACCCTGGCAGGCTCAACCCAACTCGACGGCGCCCCGAGCGTGGGCAACGGCATCGTGGTTCAACCAGGGGACGTCATCTGCGCTGATTCGTCGCTCTACGACATCGGTGTCGACTGCAACGGCGGACCCAGCACCGGCGGCTGTCCCGGACCGGACTACGACACCCAATACGTCACCAACCTGGACGTCGCGGGCGAGCCGTTCACCGCCAGCGACTCGGGATCGGACGGCGTGCTGATGATCAAGGCGATAGGCGCCAACCCACCGGTCCCGGGCCTCTGCTCGGACTCCGAGTGGGAGATCGACACGACCCTCTGCTCGATCGGCGGCGACACCTGCTGCTCCGGCGTGTGCACCAACGGCCCGTCTGGACCGGGGACCTGCAGCTGAGCTAGCGGCGTCCTGCGCGCCGCCGGCACAGCCCTGCAGCCAGGCCAAAGGCGCCCAGCAGCAGCCAAGGGGGCGCCGCCGCATTGCCCGGCCCGGTCGGCCGGTGCGCGCAGACCATGGTCTCCACGGTGTCGTCGTCATCATCGTCGGCAAAGGTGGCCGTCCAACCATCGCCGCCGGAAGCAGCACCGCCCACGCCGCTCGAGCCGCCAGGATTGTAGCTACCGCCCCCACCAGGATCCCCACCCGGTCCGGGGTCACCACCGGTGCCGGGAATCTCGCCACCGCCGCCAGCGCCGCACATGTCTGCGGTCAGGCAGTAGTATTCCTGGTTGCCGATATCCTCGCAGCAGCCGCCAGACAGCGCCCCGCAGTCGGCTACGGTCGCGCACCGTTTGGTGCAGAAGCTGGTGGTCGAGGTGTAGAGACAAGTTTCCGCGCCGAGGTTCGGATTGCAGAACGGCAGGTTCTCGTTGCTCGGGTAGGCGCAGGCGTCGCCGAGCTCGCCCTCGAAGTTGTAGCTAGGAGGACCGCTGCCGCAGCTGCCCCCAGTAGGCGAGAAATCGACGGTGAGCGTGAAGGCCCCGGGATACTCGACGCTGCCCTTGAACGTGTCGGCCACCACGTAGTAGGTGCCGCAATCCACTGGGTAGCTGAGGGCGCTGTCGTGCCGAGCGACGCAGTCGCTGGTGTTCATCGAGGTGTAGAGGTGGATATCGATGTCAGCGTTCGAGTCGTCCTGCACCGCCATCGTCAGGGTGCCGGGGGTGGTGAGGGTGACCTGATAGATATACTCAGGGCCGCTCTCGTTCTTGGTCGGCGAGGCGCCACAACCGTCGAGCACATCACTCTTGGATTGAGTGGTATTGCGCGAGTCGGTGTAGGGGAACGACCCGATGACGATGGGATTGCTCGGCGTGCCCTCTGGGTTGCCGACCGAGGTGCCGGTAATGCCGCTGAAGCGACGAGGCGTGTAGCCATTCACCCATGACCAGCCGGGCATGCTGTAGTGCACGTTGTAACCGACCGCCTCATACATGACCGGCTCGCCGCTGCTCAGCGTGTGGCTGTAGAGCGTCACGTGATAGCCGGCCTGGTTGAACGCGTCGCCCGGCAACATCGCAGACTGACTGATGGCCGATGACGTCTGAGCCAGCGACGAGGTGGTGAAGTGGCCGATGTCCCAGGCCTTGCTGACAAAGCCCGAGCAATCCATGCCGGAGGTGCAGCTGAGCACGCCGTCGTCCGGGTAAGAGCCGGCTCCATAGCCGTCGGCGATCTGCTGATCGAACTGGAATAGGTTCATGTAACCGCCCCAGTCGTAGGGCAGCCCCATGTAGTCGCCTGGGATGTAGACGCTGTGAAAGCTGCCGCTGCACGAGGCAGTGAGATTGGCGCTTGAACAGGTCCAGGGGTGGTAGGCGAAGGCCTTGGCGCGCACCATCACCTCGTCACGAGTGATGGCGCCCGCGCTGCTCGCGAGCAGCAGGAATGAGAAGCCGGCACCGATCGCCAATCGTCGGATGTTGGACGGGCTCATGGCTGCACCTCCTTGGCCTGGCCAGGGGTAGCCACGGGCTCATTGGGGACGAGGTCGACCGTTGGTGAGACCGATCCCTTGCCTCGATCGAGCTGCCATCGCTGCAAGGTCAGACCATCGCTGGTCGGATGGATGAAGGCCAGGTGGCCCCCGCCCATGGCAAGCTCACGACGAGGCACGTAGAGGCCCGGCGCGGGCAGCGCGCGATCGAAGGTGATGCGGCCATCGCTGACGTCGACACACACGGCTCGGCGACTGACGGCGATGGTAGGTGACGAGACGACCTGCTCGAGACGAAGGCACGCCACCTTTCCGAAGGTACCGACGATCCTCGCTCCCGTGGCCGGCCCATCGATGGGATGAGTGGCTACCACCGAGGCGTGCTGCTCAGCATCGGCCTGTTGGACGACCTGGACCGCGGCATGCCCGTCGGCCACGATGACCGTCAAGCCCCGTCCGTCGCCCAACAAGACCGCTCCCTCTTTCTTAGTCTGGAGCGCCACAGCCAGCGGCAGGGGCGCCGAGGGGCTACCCACATCAATCAACTCTTGGTAACCGGTCCGCACCTGCACGACCCGAGACGGGCCAAGCTCGACATGAAGCAGCTGGTGCAAAGCCCGGGGAACCTGCAGCTCACCGGCAGACGTCCCGTCGGCGTCGTAAATCCAGGCGGTCGCGCGCAGCGGGCTGAAGGCGACGAGCGAGCCGTCCTGCGAGCTGGCTAGCTCCTCGGCATCAACCGGAACGGTAGCCCAGGGGACGAGCTGCCCTTCCTCATCGACCCGCACGATTCGCCCAGCGAGCCGATCGAGAATCAGCGGAGAGCCGCCAGGCAACAGCGCCACGGCGCTAGGCCCAGTCGCCACAGTCTCGAAGGCTGGCGGGATAACCGCTAGCTCAGCAGGGCCGTTACCCCAGGAGAAACGGAAGGCGCGGTCGCTGGCTTCCCTGGGTGTCGCCGAGGACTGATCGGCAATCCCTGGACTGACCTGCGCCAAGTCGACAGTTGTGGTTTTTTCGGGGGCGTCTGCCGTGTGACAACCCGCAAGGGCCACGGCACCGAGCAGCGCCACCGAAGCGGCTCGTCGTGCGTCAAGCATGATGTTTTGTCGTGCGGCGCTCAGTTGCACCAGTACGACCATATACCACAAAAACCTACCAAGGCGTACCTGTAGTTCCAGGTACCGGTCGGCCGCCTGGCAACCCGCTACGCGCGAGCTCGACCGCTCCGGCGGCTACGGCTCGTCGTCGTCGTAGAAGCACAACCAGGGTGGCGCTTCAGCAGCGCAGTCAACGGCGCATTCAACACAGAAGACGCAATACAGCAGGTCGAAGTAGAGCGGCGCGCCAGTCGGGAACTGGTTCACGCAGTTCTCGTAACAGGGGCTGCCGGGCCCGGGACAATTCTCGACGCACATCCCGAACTGGTCGCATTGTGAATTGCTGAAACAGGCATCCATCGCCCACTCGCAGGGCTCATAAACGGCGCAGCTGATGCATTCGTCGCAGTCGCCGGTCATGTCGCACATGCCACTGCCCGAGCTACTAGTGCTGGTGCTCGTGCTCGTGCTCGTGCTCGTGCTCGTGCTCGTGCTCGTGCTCGAAGACGTGCTGCTGCTCGTGCTCGTGCTCGAAGACGTGCTGCTGCTCGATGACGAGCCGCCGGTCCCGCTCGCCGTGTCGAGCTCGTAAGCCTCGAGGGCCGCGCGGCCCCCACAAGCCAACACCCCGACGCTAGCTGCAACCCACAGCACAGCACCCATCAAATAAGCTCGCTTCATGAACTCATGCCACGACGAACCGCACCCGTTGTCAATGAGAGTAACAGGCAACGGTTGGGGAGAGGCCCCGTGGAAAGGGCCCATGGCAAGGGCACAGCGGCTAACGCTTGGAGTACTGGAACCGCTTGCGGGCGCCAGGCTGGCCGTACTTCTTACGCTCTTTCTTGCGAGCGTCACGGGTGAGGAACCCGGCCTTTTTCAGGGCAGCGTGGAATCCGGTATCTGCTTCGACCAGGGCCCGAGCAATACCGTGGCGCAAGGCCTCGGCCTGAGCACTGTGACCGCCGCCCTTGACGGTGGCCCAGACGTCATACTTGTCAGTCATCTCGAGCAGCTCGAGCGACTGACGCATGACCATCTTGGTGCTCTCCCGCATGAAGAACTCGTCAGCATCCCGCTTATTCACGGTGAACTGGCCATCGCCAGTCTTGAGCCAAACACGAGCGACGGCGCACTTGCGCTTTCCAGTGGCGTAGAACGATGTGTCAGCCATGGGGTAGCTCTCTCCGAGTCAGGTGTCAGACCAGCTGCAATGGCTGTGGGAACTGAGCCGTGTGGGGGTGATCCGGGCCTGCGTAGACCTTCAACTTCTTGATCAGCTTCCGACCGAGACGGTTCTTCGGCAGCATGCCGCGAACGGCCTTGCGGATCGGAAACTCCGGCTTCTTCTCGAGCAGGTTCTCGTAGGTGATCTCCTTGAGACCGCCTGGGAAACCTGAGTGGTAGTAGTACTTCTTCTGCTTCAGCTTGTGGCCAGTGAGCTTCACCTTGCCCGCGTTGACGACGACGACGAAGTCGCCAGTGTCGACGTGGGGCGTAAAGATGGGCTTGTCCTTGCCACGAAGCTTGGACGCGATAATCGACGCCAGCCGGCCGAGGGGCAGGTTGGTAGCGTCGACGACCCACCAGGCGCGCTGAGCATCAGTCTCAGCGGGCTTGGCCACGTAGGTTCTGCGGTGAACGTTCATCGAAACATGCTCTCGGGCAAGCCGCGGGAAGAAGGGCCGCCTGTCTTACTGAGCCGAGCCGCAACTGTCAACGGATTCGGGGGTTTCTGCGACAC
>JAUVCD010000613.1 GCA_030590865.1 Myxococcales bacterium
GGTCGGCCTCTACGGGTGTATTCACCACGGTGGGCAGGGGGTACACGTATTTGGAGATTTGGGGGAGGGCAGGGGTGGGAGGGCACGGAGTGGATTATCGGACGCGGCGGACGATGCCGTGTCTTAGCGCGGTGACGTTGAAGAGGCCGCACTGCAGTGGGACGACCTCTTAGAGGATCGGGATTTCGATCTCCCGATCGTAGGTGAGCCCTTTCTCGCTCAGCTCATGGCACAGGCACTGTTCGTAGACCGACTCCAGCAGCCCCGGGCCAAGCGCCGTGTGGACGGTGAATGCCGCCGAGAGAATCTGATCCGTCAATCCCCCGTGGACCAGCTTGGCCTCTCCTTCCCCCTGAGATCCACCCTCCAAGTGGCGAGGCGCCCTCCGTGGTTTCCCCATAAATCTCCACTCAGTGTCCCCCGTGCCCTCCGTGGTGAGTTTTAGCAAATCAACACCACCTGCCCGAAAACCCGCGCTCGCCAGCCCGGGACGCCCCCACCGAGATGTGAACGATCATGAGCCGCCAGGGGCGCGCGAGCCCGCAGCGCCCGTGCACGGGTGACGCGCTTGCGCGTCGGGACCCGAAACCGTGAGCCGTGCAGGGGTGACGGGCGAAGCGCGTCGGGACCCCAAACCGTGAGCGAAAGCGAACGAAAGCGAGCGAGGGCCGGAAACTAGCTAGCGTCCTGCGACCTTCTCGAGGCCGTAGGCGAAGCGCACCTCATCGATCGCAGCTGCGAGGGTGTCGACCTTCTTCTCGAATTGGACTTCGTACCATTGGTCCAAGACGCGGGCGGGCATGCCTGGATCGGTGAGCTCGGTGACGAAGGAGCGCACTTCCTGATAGCCGCAGTCCAGTCCGGGCTTGCCGAGCCGTCGTGCTCGATCGAACAACTCGTCGTCCGACTCGCTTGGAAAATCACCCCGTTGGGTTCGGGCGTAGAACACCACAGCACCGCCGCCATCGACTCGGATCCCCGAGTCCATGATCAGATTCTCACGCACTCGCTCGGCCACGTGTACCACCTGGCGTTTGGTGCGATAGACCTCGAAGTCTGCCGCGCGTAGTGCTTTCTTGATGTCCGAGGCTGAGAGCATTTCAAGCTTTTCCCCCCCCCGTCATCATGATGCGAGATCCTTAGCCTACCCTTGCGGTCAGGGGCGAGGCAACCGTCCACCGATCAGGATCGGACCTCGCTAGGAACCGTCGGTCCCGTCGGTCCCCTCCCCGGATGGGGCGTCGGGACTGATTGGCGGGGTGCCCGCCGGTGTTGGTCCCGGGGGTGGCTTGAGCGAAGGAGGCGGTGGAATCGAACCGTTGGCGATGTCGAGAAAGGCCACGCCGACGATTGCCCCCCCTTTTTCCATGCGAACCCAAACCACGCGCACAGGCCGCCGTTGCGAGCTGTCACCGAGAGTCATCTCGAATTCGTCGTCAACGGTGAGCGCTACGTCGACGATGGCGCGAAGGCCGCCGCGGCTGATGTTGAGGGCCCAGCCCTCAATCGCCTCATCGTCACGGTGGAACACAACCGTGTCGTTGACTTCTCGGCGCGCGCCGGCCTCTCGTCGAGCCCGTCCTGCCTCGTCAGTCGTCGGGGCCCCAGCGTCGCCAGACTTCTGGACCTCGGGGGCTGCGCCATCGTCGGACGCCGGGGTCGAACCGCCGGCCTCGTCCAAGTTGTCGTTGCCACACACGATTTCATCATAGCCCAGCGACTTCCGGCCGTCAGGTTACGTGCGTTTCCCCAGGGGCTCGTGTCGCCGCGAAGGGCTTCTGGGCTTGTCCCACCCGTTGTGGGATACACGCGTCTAGCCCACTCTAGGTGGCCATGTTATGGCGGCCCCGCTAGGCGGCAAGCTCTATGTCCAAGGCAATCAAACAGATTCTCGTCATCGGCGCGGTCATCGCGATCTCGATGGTTTTTGTGATCCAGTTCCGCCCAGGGACCAACGTCGACGTGTCTGGAGGGCCTCGCTGCGCCTTCGAGATTAGCGGCGACTGTGTGCCCCACACTGATTTTGTGGCGGCCTACCGCCTGGCGGCCCCCAACGTGGAGCCCGAGGTGCTCAAGCAGTGGCGTCTGCGGGAGATCGTCGTCGAGGGGCTCATCGAACGCTGGCTCTTGGTCGAAGATGCCAAGCGCCTGGGCCTGACCGTGTCGGACGACGACGTGACGCACTACTTGATCAAGGGGTTGGCTCGCTTCTCTTTGCCCGCGTCGCAAGAGGAGGACTTCACCTACCGCCTCGCCCGGGCCACCGGTGGGCAGATCGCGCCGCCTCCCCAGGGGCCGGCGCGTCGCATGCGGGTCACCGATCCGAAGACGGATGAGTTCGACTACGACCGCTACAAGCGCTGGGTCGGGCGCATGTCGAACAAGACCCTGAAAGATTTTCGCGAGTTCCAGCGAGCCGAGCTGCTGGCGGCCCGGATGCGCGGCCTCGTCCGGACCAGGGTGCGAGTCTCGGAAAAGGAAGCCTTCGCGGTGTTCGCCCGCAACAACGAGAAGGCGGTGGTCGACTACCTGAAGCTCGAGCGAGCCTTCTATCGCGACCATGTCATCGACCGGTCAGGCGACGCGGTCAGCCAGTGGCGCGGGGAGCACGAGGAGGAAGTCGACGAGGCGTGGAACTCCCGCAAAGAGTCCTACTTGCCTGAGTGTCGCAAAGCTCGCCACATCTTGGTCCGGATTGACGCCACCAACGCCAATGAGGAAGAAGCCAAGAAGAAGGCGCGCGACCGGCTTGGCGAGCTGCGGGCGCGCATCGCGGGCGGGGAGCCTTTTGCCGCCGTGGCCCGTGAGGCGAGTGAGGATCAGAATACCGCGTCGAAGGGCGGGGAGCTGGGATGCTTCGCGGCGGGCAAACTGGCGAAGCCCAACACTGCCAAGAAGGTGGACGAAGCGGTTTTTGCGCTCGAAGAAGGCAAGCTGTCTGACACCATCGAGACTGATCACGGTGCTCATCTGATCAAGCTCGACGAGATCGTCAAAGGTGACGATGTCGAGAAGCTCGGCAAGCAGGAAGCCGCGCTCGACTTGTATCTGCGCCTCGAGTCCGAGCGCCTTGCGGCTGAGGGGGGCAAGCAGATTCTGGCGGCCGTCCAGGGCGGCAAGTCGCTGGACGAGGCACTTCAGGCGCATTTCGACGCCGTGCTGCCCGAGAAGGCCAAAGAGGCCTTTGCCAAGGGGAAGGCCGCCGGTGGCGGAGACGACCCGAAGGAAGAGGGCGCTGATGACGATTCAGACGCCCCCCTCGATGCCTGGACCGATCCGAGCCGCCCACAGGTGGCGACCAGCGATCCGTTCTCCGCTGGTGCGCCGCCTTTCGCTCAGGTGCAGAACCCGACGGACGCGACCAAGCTCATTTTCGAGCTGGCGGGGCCAGGCAAGGTCCCTGACGACCTCATCAAGCTCTACGACGGCTACGCGGTGGTCCAGCTGAAGGAGCGCAAGCCTGTGGAGCAAAAGGTCTGGGACGAGGAGCGGGACCAGTTCATGAATGCCCTTCGCCGGGCCAAGCAGCGTGACGCCTTGGTGGCCTACATGCTGCGGCTCCGCGAGCTCTACGCCAAAGAGGTCGTCGTGAACATCAAGCTGACCGACGACAAGGCTGAGGGGCAGGACGGCAGCAGCCAGTAGCCGAACGAGCTTTGCTGACGGCGCGTATCGGCCAGATGATCAACGATCTCGGCGAGTCCTGATCTCACGGCAGGCGGCCCAAGCGGGCCAGCTGGGGGCTCACCTGTCCCGTTTGACCAAGCGCGGTAGTCGTTGGCACTGGGGGCAGAAGTGGGTGCCTCGCTGACCGACGACTCGTTTGCGCAACCGGGTGGCACAGCGCCGGCACGACTCGCCGTCCCGGCCGTAAACGTCGAGTTGTTGGAAGAACCCGCCTGACTCGCCTCCGACGGTTCGGTAGTCGCTGAACGTGGTGCCCCGGGCGGCGATGCTCTCCTCGAGGATTCGCACGATAGCAATCCGCAGCTTGTCGACCTTGCGGAGTGATAGGGCGCGGGCTGGCGTGAGTGGATGGACTCGAGCCGCCCACAAGGCTTCGTCGACGTAGATGTTGCCGAGACCTGCCACGGGCCGTTGGCTCAAGATGAGTGACTTGATGGGGGCGCGGCTCGCGCTCAAGGCGCGGTGAAAGTGGTTGGTAGTGAAGGCCTCGCTGAGCGGCTCGGGGCCCATGCGGTGCAGGGTCGGTAGCGTTCGGTAGTCGCCGCCGGGCACCACCAAGAAGCGTCCGAAGCGGCGTGGGTCCTGGAAGTAGAGCCGTCGCTGGCTGGGTCCCGACAGATCTAGAATCACCCGTATGTGGCGCCTTGGCTTGCGCGCGAGGATGACGCCCGTCATGCCGAGATGGATGATGAGCTCGGCGCCGTTTTGCAGGGGCAGCAAGAGGAATTTGCCGCGGCGGTTGACCTGGAGGATGCGCTGCTGACTTGCCTTCTCGAGGTGGGCATACTTGGGGGCAGGGTCGGCGTCGGCGAGCTTGGCGCGCCGAATGATTCGACCGCTGAGCCAGGGTGATAGCTCGCGCCGAACGGTCTCGACCTCGGGCAGTTCGGGCATGGTGGGTTCGGCCTAGACCGTTACCGCGAGCTTCACGGTCGTGCCGAGCTTGCGGCTCATCGCTGCGCTCAACTCTGCTCGCAGCTCGACGCCTGTTTGAATGGCGATCCAGCGTGTCGTGCTTCGCTGATAGTCGAAATGCCAAGCGGTCTGCTCGGCGGCCATCCAGATTTGCCGGGCGGCTCGGTGACTGTTGACGACAAATTGGGAGCCGTCCTCGAACTCTAGGGTGAGCACGCCGCTCTGGAGATCGGGATCGACCTCCTCGCCACAATTGACCAAGGCTTCCAGCAGCTCATGGAGCTCCTGATCCGCTAGGCGTTCGAACGCGGCTTCGGTAAGTCTCGCTTCGCTCATGGTTCAGTGGGTCAGGGTAGCTCTGGTCCAGTGCTGCCGCCACGATCCACTCGGTCAGCCGGTGCCGCTGCCCTTGCGTCTCACCGTCTGGCAGACAACGGTGTGAGGGCTGTCGCCATGACGTCACCCCCGCTGCCTGTGCCGACCACCGCCCCTCCGGACGAGGTGTTGCGGGAGGTGCTCGACCGTCTCGAGTGTGGTGAGCGAGTCGCCCTGGCGACGGTGGTGCGCCGCCAAGGCTCCACTCCGTCGACGCCTGGCCAGAAGCTCGGCCTCTTCGGCGGTGGCACTGCGACGGGTACGGTCGGTGGCGGGGTTGTGGAGCAGCGCGTCCTTGGCGTGATGGCCGAGGTTCTCGCGGCGCCTCGGGCGGAGCCACGGTTTGAGACCTACGAGCTCGGTCCGGCGCTGGGCATGTGTTGCGGTGGGACCGTCGATGTCTTGATCGAGGTGCTCGACCCGGCCCTTTGCGCCCTGGTGGTAGGCGCTGGCCACGTGGGCCAGGCCACGGCCCCGCTGCTTGCGTCCCTTGGTTTCCGCGTTACCGTCTGCGACTCCCGCGATGCGATCGCCGCCAGCGGTGGTGATGGCCTGGGTCCGCTCGTGCCGTCACCACGCCTCTCGTTCCTCCACGCCGACCACGACGATCCAGAGGTGCTCGAGCTGTTGGGGAGCGAGCCCCAGCGGTCTGTTGCGCTGGTGATGACCCACGATCACCAGTTGGACCACGGGGTCATCGAATGGGCATTGCTCCAAGGATTTGCCTTCGTAGGAGGGGTGGGTAGTCGCTCCAAAGCGGCGCGTACCCGGCAGCGGCTGACGGTGAAGAAGCTACCTGCCCAGGACATCGACCGAGTGCGCATGCCGCTAGGC
>JAUVCD010000049.1 GCA_030590865.1 Myxococcales bacterium
CACCAGATCGATTAATACGAGCACCACGATGGGGCTCATCCAGGCCCGTCGATCGTCGCGGAACAGACCGACGCCGAGACCGAGACCGGCCAGCACCAGGGCGGCCAAGCCAACCTCGTGCAACCACGCCACCAGGGCGGCCTGGCGAGTCGCCGTCACGCCCATGGGCGCCAGACTGACCTCCGACAAGGCGCGGGCCACGTCATCCCACCCCCGTGGGGCCAGTGGCCGAAGCAGCTCTGGGGCGAGCAACAAGGCGAAGGCTGTCACCAAGATCGCAAGGAATGGCGCGATCAGACGCGGGGGCGGCGACTTGCCGGCGCTTACGACCGTAACGAGCGTAACGGCCAGGAGCGCGAGCCCTGCCGGCAAATTCTCGGCGAGGGCCGCCCCTGCGAGCGCCCCAAGCAGGAGCCATCGGCGGGTCGCCGCAGGGGTCAGTGTGGGAGCATCCCGGCGACTGATCTCCATCACCAAGTCGACGCCGAGCAACACGACGGCCACCGCGGGCATCGCGCCACCCCCGACGGTCGCCTCGCTCTGCCAAGTCGGGCAAAGGCCGACAGTGACCGCTGCCACCATGGAGAGGAACGAGACCAGCATGGGCGGACAGCTGCTCAACCTCAGAATCCGCCGCGCGATTCGCAACACGAGGTAACAGGAAAGACCGAGCGCTAGCGTCGAACCCAGGGCCGCACGAAAGGCGAGATTGCCCAATGGCAGCAAGCTGAGCGCTTGGGCCAGGACGGTCGACAGGGCACCGCCCGCACCGAGCGCTGCCAGGCCCTGATCACGAACCGCAGGCAGATCGCCACGCCATTGCACACCAGCGGCAGCGCGCCACACGGCCATCGTCGACGGCAGCATGACGGCGACCCACACCAGCACTGAATCGAAGACCCTCGGCTGGCGCGATTCTGGACCGCAACGGTCGTGCCTCACTCTTGGGCTATTGCCAGACGCGCGCGAATCTATACAACTTTTCCGGGAAAAGCGTAGCCGGATCAGGTCCCATTCCCAGCCCGTTTTTGGATCCCCAGGACCAGCCGAACAACCGCCACCGCGGAAGCCTACGCCATCTGTGTCTGCATGCGTTAAAGTGCCCCGGCGTCGCTCTCGACCCTGATCGACCCCGCTGAGCTCGAGCTCCGAGGTTGCGGCGCAGCACCCCTAAATCACGGATGAGCAAAATCGTGGCGCGATTCATCGATGACATCAGACGCAGCCATTACTGCGGTGACTTGCGAGCCAGTGACATCGGCCGAGAGGTCGTGCTTTATGGCTGGATCGCACAGCGCCGAAATTTCGGCGGCTGCATCTTCGTTGACCTGAGGGACCGCGAGGGCATCGCACAAGTGGCGTTTGACTCGGCCTTCACGCCAGCTGACGTCGACCGCCTCCCCGGTCTACCGGAGGCAGAAGGCCCCTTCTGGGACTCGGAACAAGCCAGCCAGGCTTACGCGCTGGCCGATGAGGCTCGGCGCGAATGGGTCATCGGTGTGCGCGGCGTTGTGGTTCACCGCGGCGAAGCGAACATCAACCCCAAGCTCGCCACCGGCGAGGTCGAGGTGAGGGTGGCCGAAGCGGTCGTCTTCAACCGCGCACAAACGCCGCCCTTCGAGCTGAAGGACGAGATCTCAACAGACGAAGAGCTCCGGCTGCAATACCGCTACCTCGATCTCCGTCGCGGCCCACTGCAACGCAACCTGAGACTTCGCCACCGCTTGAGCCAGGCGACCCACCGGTACCTTTCTGACGAGGGGTTCCTCGAGCTCGAGACGCCCCACCTGTGCAAATACACGCCCGGCGGTGCCCGCAACTTCCTGGTCCCATCGCGCCTCTCCCCAGGAAAGTTCTACGCCCTCGCCGAGAGTCCCCAGCTGTTCAAGCAGCTGTTCATGGTCGCTGGATTCGACAAGTACTACCAAATCGTCAAGTGCTTCCGGGACGAGGATCTGCGGCTCGACCGGCAGCCCGAGTTCACCCAGATCGACATCGAGATGTCCTTCGTCAACCAGGACGACGTGCTCCGGGTGGTCGAGGGGCTCATCTTCCAGATCTTCGCCGACTGCGGCGCAGCGGATCTGAAAAGCCTCTATCCAACCGGCTGCTTTCCGCGGCTCGGCTTCGCAGAATCGGAGCAGCGCTTCGGCAACGACAAGCCGGACATGCGCTTCGGCCTCGAGCTCTACGACCTCACCGACCTGATCATCGAGCACCACGGCGGCGGTGTCGCGCTGCTCGAGTCGGTGGCCGAGAAATTCAAAGACGGCACCTATCGACGAGCGGTGCCAGCAGAGATCGTGAAGGCCTTCGTCATCCCCGCGGAAGCCTCGCTGTCCCGCGCCAAGCTCGAGGCCTTGGAGAAGGGCCTACGGGAAATCAAAGGCTTCAAGGGACTGGCGCGAGCCAAGGTGGCCGCAGATGGCGGCTGGACCCAGTCACCCTTCGCCAAGAGCATCAGCGCTGAGTTGCGCAGCGCCATCAATCAGGCCTGCGAGGCGTCGGAGGGCGACGTAATCTGCTTTCAGATCGGCAAGCCAGGCACGGTCAACGCCGCCCTCTCCAAGCTGCGCCTGGAGATGGGCAAGCGGCTGGGCCTGATCCCCGAGTTCGGCCACGGGGGCCAGTGGAAGCTCCTGTGGGTGGTCAACCCCCCGCTCTTCGAGCAGAACGAGGACGACCAATGGGTTGCCGCGCACCACGCCTTCACCCGCCCCTTGGATGACCATCTCGAGCTGTTGAAGAGCGACCCTGCTCAGGTCAATTGCTATCGCTACGATCTGGTGCTGAACGGTGTCGAGGTTGCCGGCGGCTCGATCCGGCTGCACGATCCCGACGTCCAGACCCGCGTGTTCCGCGTCCTGGGAATCGAGGATGAGCAGGCACGGAGTATGTTCGGCTTTCTGCTCGATGCGTTACGCTCAGGAGCACCGCCCCATGGCGGCATCGCGATCGGCATGGATCGGCTCGCCATGCTGGTGGGCGACGGACAGACTTTGCGCGACGTCATACCTTTCCCGAAGACGAACCAAGGTGTCGACTCGATGTCCAAGGCACCCGTATGGATCGAGCCAGACCAACTCGCCGAGCTCCAGCTGACGTCTACCGCTCCGCCGCGAAACCCTCAATCTGACCAGGATGACTAGCGCGGCACCAGTTTCGTCGACTATCGACCCCCCGACGCACATCGAGGGTGGCGGACGAGTGCTGGTGATCGATGACAGTCTGACCATCCTCAAGGTCATCAGCACCATCCTCGCCCAGCACGGCTACGAGGTGGCCACCGCCGGCGATGGGCGCGAAGGACTGACGGTGCTGAACGCAGCCGGACCCTTCGACGTCATTCTGCTCGACTTCGTGATGCCTCGCATGAACGGCTACCAGTTCTGTCGAGAGCTCAGGAGCGACCCGAACAACAAGCACATGCCGGTGGTGCTGATGAGCGCCCGCACCGCCAGCATCGGGGACCGCTTCGTCGAACAGACCGGCGCCGTCGACGCGCTCAGCAAGCCCTTCGATGCTCGCGCTCTGATCGCCGTAGTCGGATCCGTTCTGGCCAAGCGCGGCGACCCAGACAACCGGCTGTCCATGCCCTCGCCGGACATGATGGGTGACGAGGAGGATCTCGATGCAGCGCCGGAGAGCGGGGCACCTCCGAGTCGTCATTTTCGCTCGCTGGAACGGCTCACGACCCAACTGGCCAGCGCCGTCGCCCCTCACGTCAAGCGGCTCCACGCCTCGGAGATGGGCAACGAGCAGGTGGTAGCCAACGCCATCGCCCTAGGGCTGAACCACGAGGTGTTGCTGCAATTGGCCGGCGCCCTCGACGAGCTCGACATGGATAGCCCCGCCGAGATTCTCCGGGGATCGTTGAGCAAGCTCCCCATCGCCGACGTGCTGCAACTGCTGCAGATGCGCCACCAAACCGGTGTGGTGACGGTTCGCTACAAGAAGCAGACCATGACCCTCGCGATCCGGGAGGGCATGCTCGATTTCGCGCAGGCCGTCGGGGTGGACGAGAAGTACCGGATCGGCCGCTACTTCGTGGAGAAGGGCTGGCTCGACCGCGAGCAACTCGGCGAGGTGCTCGCGCAAGTCGAAGAAGGGACACTGCTAGGCGAATGGCTCGTCAGCAAGAGCATCATCGACGAAGAGATGCTGACCTACGCCCTCGCCAACCAATCGGCAGAGCTGGTCTACGAGTTGCTGCGCTGGCCTGAGGGCCGCTTCATCCTCAGCGAAACGCCATTCTCGCCGGAAGCCGAAAAGGCGGCGCTAGGCCTCGGGATGAGCGAGCTGGTGCTCGAGGGGTTCCGGCGGGTCGACGAGTGGCGCCTGATGGCAGACACCATCGACTTCAACGCTGTGCTCGTCGTCGATCAGGTCACCCTCGGGACGCTGGACGAAAGCAAGATGAGCAAGGCGGAGCAGCCCATCCTCGAGGCCATCGACGGCCAGCGCTCGGTTCGGGAGATCATGGAGGAGAGCGCCCTGACCTCCTTCGACGCCATCAAGGCGATCTATGGGTTCATTCAATCCCGCGTCGTGCGGGAGGTGAAGCAGGCGCTCAACAAGAGCATACCGCCACCAGCGCCGAAGGCAGCAAAGGACGAGAACGGCGACGACGAGGGTGGCAGCGACGAGGGTGGCAGCGACGAGGACGGCAGCGACGAGGACGGCAGCGTGGCAACAGTAGAAGTCGGCGCAGACGAAGAACCGGTCCTCGAGGTCATCGAAGAGAGCTGAACGCCCGTCCATAGGGTGACCGGCGTAGGTCGTGCTGGTAGGTGCACGGGCCGACGCCCTCGGCCATAATGGGCGCGCCATGACGTCGAGCTCCGATTCCAACAACGATACCCCTGATTCCACCAAGCCTAGCGAGGGGGGTGAGCCGTCCTCAGGCAGCGCCACGACAGAGGGCACGCCCAAGCCAACCGAGGTTGCCGAAACGAAGGCAACCAAAGGGGAGCCGGGCGCAGAGGGCGCCAAGAAAAAGAGCGCCAAGTCCGCCGGCCGTGCCGAAGCGGCGCGCCGTCGACGGGCCAAGCAGACGCTCGCCTATGGCGTGCCCGCGGCCGCCACCGACAAGGACGACAAGGACGACAAGGACGACAAGGACGACAAGAAGGACCGCTCCTCGAGCTCGACACGCAAGGGGTCTCGCCGCGGCGCCGCAAAGAAGGAGTCCGACACCCTGCCTGGTGGCACCGGAACCAAGACCAAGGACAAGGACAAGGACAAGGCCACGCGACCGCGCAGCAAGCCCTCCGAGGCGCCGCCACCACCACCCAAGCGAGCACGCTCGGGGCGGCGACCGCCACCGGTACCCAAGGACCGCGGAAGCCGTAGGCCTCCTCCGAGGCGCCCACCAGCAAGCAAGAAGCCGGCTGCGGTCGTTGAAGCCTCGGTTGACGAACCCTCCGCCGAGGTCGTAGCCCCGCCGGCTTCACGGCCGCCCAAACGACCGCCATTGCCCAAGCGTGACAAGCTGCCGTCCGAGCATCCGCCAGCGGCTGCAGCGGCCCCGGTGGCTCCAGAGCCAACACCGCCACCGATCGACGAGGACGCAACGGTCCCCTTCGACCGTCCCCACGCCGCCGCCCTCGCCGTGCCGGCGAGCAAGCTCCATGATCTACGGCCTCTGATCGAAGCCTGTGAAGCCGAGCTGACCCTGAAGCCCGATGCCGTACGCACCGCCGAGCTCCACTTCGAAATCGGCCGGGCTCAGCAAAATGACAAGCTCGCGATCAAGCACTTCCAGCTCGCCCTCGACCGCAAGCCAGACCACCTTCCTTCGATCCGCGCGGCCCGGACGGTGCGCCTGAGGAACAACGACTTCAAAGCTGCCGTCGAGCTGTTCGACGCCGAGATTGCCGTGACCACCGGCACGAGCGACAAGGCTCAGCTCTGCTTTGCCAAGGGCGCAGTGCTGGCCGATCTGGGCGACGACGACGAGGCGGCCCGCGTCTGTTTCGCCGAAGCCGCGCAACTCGACCCGGACAACCCCACGGTCCTCAAGGCGTTCCATCTCGCCGAGCTATTGGCAAAGGACTGGGCCAACGTGTCGAGCGCTCTCGAGCACGAGGCCAACGCGGTGGGCAGCGACACCCAACACCGTGCCGCCCTCCTCGCGGCCCGGGCCCACCTGTTGGAGCGCCGGCAACGGAAGCCGGAAGCGGCGGTTGAGCAGTTCGAGATGGCGCTGACCCTCGACCCGCACACGCCTTGCGCGCTCCAGGAGCTGAAACGTCTGCTCTTCGCCCAGAGTCGCTGGAGCGAGCTCATCGGCGCGCTCGAACGAGAGGCGTCACTCACCGACGATCGGGCAAGCCAAGGGCTCGCCTGGTGGTCTATCGCCCGGATCCACAGCGAACGGCTGGGCGCCCGCGAAGAAGCGATCGCTGCGCTCGAGCGGGCGACAGAGCTGAGCCCCAACGACGGGCTATTGATCGAGGAGCTGGCGCGTCTCTACGAGCAGTCGGGAAATCGCGAGGGGCTCGCCGATGCGCTCGGCAAGCTCGCTGAGGTCGTCTCTCGTCCGGCGGACAAGCTCGGCGTCCTGCGACGTCTGGCTGAGCTTCACGACAGTCCCGATGGAGATTTCGAGGCCGCCATGCGCTGGTACGAGGCGGCACTGGCCATCGAGCCAGGAGATACGCCATCGCTCCGCGCCCTCGATGCGCTCTACACGCGCCTGGAGAAGTGGGGCGCCCTTGCCGACATGTGCTTGGCGGAAGCCAACGCGACCGTCGCCTCGGCCCAACGCGCGGCGGCCCACGCACGAGCCGCTGACATCTTCGAATCGCGGCTCGGCCAGCCGGAAGAGGCCACCAGGCACTATACCGGTGCTCTGGCCCTCGACCCGAATCACGAGGGGGCGTTCAAAGCCCTGGTCCGCTTGCACACCAGTGCCGGCCGCCACCGTGAGCTCATCGAGCTTTACGACCGAGCGGTGGACGGCTCTCGCAGCGACGACATTGCCATCAGCTATCTCTTCAAGATTGGCACACTCTACGAGGACACCCTGCGGGACGTGCCAGCGGCCATCGAAACCTACCGTCGCATCCTCGAGCGCAAACCAAACAACCTCGGTGCCATCCATGCTCTCCAGCGGGCCACCGAGATCGCTTGCCAGTACCGCGAGCTGGTGACCTACCTCGACAAGGAGGCACAGATCGCCGAAGGGCGCGCTCAGACCCTTGCGCTTCAGCGCCAGGCCGCTGAGGTGCTCGTCGACCGGACCGATGAGATCGAGGGGGCGATTGAGCGCTTCCGAAACATCATCGAACGGGAGCCGAAACACGTCCCCACGCTAGTCAGCCTGGGGCGAGTGTTGCGCAAGCTCGAACGACACGACGAGCTGCTCGGCGTCTATGAGCTGCAGCTGGACGTGATCACCGATGGGACAACCAAAGTGGCGCTCATGGTCAAGATGGCCGAGCTCTGCGAGCAGCAGCTGGGCCAGGTCGACCGGGCGACCCAACTGTACCGCCAGGCGCTCCAACACGATCCAGTGCACCCGCTGGCTCGGGCCGCCTATGCCCGGCTGCTACGACAAGCGGGCCACTACGACGAGCTAGCCACGGCGCTCGAGTCAGAGCTGCTCGCCATGACCGAACCCGAGGCGACGGCCCGCGCAGCGGTGCTGCTCGGCGAGGTCTATGAGGTCCATCTAGGCAAAGCCGAGCAAGCTGCGACAGCGTACCAACGGGCCCTGGACGCATCACCGAGCTATCGCCTGGCCGTAGATGCCCTGGCCCGCATCCAGGCTCGCCAGGGCGCTTGGAAGGACCTGGCCGAGACGCTGTCGGTCACCGCCGAGGACACCAGCGAGCTGGCCGTCGCAGTGGATTCCAGACAGCGCGCAGCCACGCTCTACGCCGACCGACTGGGCAAGCCGACGCGAGCTATCGAGCTGCTGGAGACCGTCTCCGACCAAGACCCGAACAATCTCGCCGCGCTGCTCGCCCTCGAACCGCTCTACGCGGATCAAGAAGCCACCGAACAGCTGGTCGATCTGTACAGCTGCCAAGCCGACGCGGTGGGGCACAGCGGGGCGCGGTCCGCGGCCCTGGTGGCTCGGGCGCGGCTGCTCGAGAACGAGGGCGCCGACGACGCTCTGTTGCGCGCCGCCCTCACGGCAGTTCTCTTACTTCAGCCAGACCAACCCTGGGCGCTGTCCTCCCTCGAACGGCTGGCCCACAAATCAGGCGAGGATGCGCTGCTCGTCGAGGTGGACAAGCGAGCCACCGAAACGGCATCCCATCCGGGCCTGCTAGCGCTCCATTTCACTCGTCTCGGCGACTCAATCCGCGCCACGAAACCAGCGGATGCCCTACAGGCCTATCGCGAAGCGCTGCGCCAACACGGCTCGAGCCTGGCAGCCATCCGGGGCCTTGCCGAGGTGGGATCTCAGCTAGATGACCCGACCACCATGGTCGAGGCCTACCGGCGGGAAGCAGACTGGACCCGAGACCCCAAGGTCGCTGCCGAGCTACTGGTGAGCAGCGCCGCGCTCCGCACCACCCGCCTGGGTGACGCCGTGGGGGCCATCGACGACTGCGACCGAGCCCTTTCGGTGTTTCCTGACCACGAGGATGCGGCCCAGCAGCTCACCCTGTTGCTGCGACAGACCGGAGACATCGATCGGCTGATCGAGGAGCTCACCCAAGCGGCTCATGCGGCCAAGACAAAGGCCCGCCAGGTACGACTATGGCGCGACGTTGGCACCCTCTACGCCAACGACAAGCAGGATCTGGGAGCCGCCATGACAGCCGTCAAGCGGGCCCTCGAGATCACGCCGAAGGACACTGGGACCATTCGGCAACTGGCTGAGCTGCACGGGCACGACGCCCAATGGAAGGAGGCGGCCGAGTTGCTGTCCCAGGTGGTCGCCATCGATGATGCCGACATCCGGGCTCACCTCGCCCTGGCAAGGATTCACACCAAGCACCTGCAGAATGCTGACAAGGCCTTGACCAGCCTGGGCCGAGTGCTCGAGGCTCAGCCTGAGAACCAAGACGCTCTGTGCATGATACTCCGAGTCCACGTCGACGCCGGCGCCCGGAGCAAAGCTCAGGAAGCAGCCGGCCTCCTAATGGACACGGCGGGGGACAACGACGACATGTGTGCCTGGGCGCTGCTCGAGGTCGGTCGCCTCGAGCTGACCGCAGGAAGCCCCAAGAGAGCTGCGGTGGCGCTACACCAGGCCGTGGCCCTCGTGGGACTCGAAGGTGACGCGGCCAAGGTGTATCGGCGGCTGCTCGGCGACGACGAACCCTGGGAGCGCTACACCAAGGCGCTTCGCGAGTACCTCCGCTCGCCTCAGCGGCGGGAGCCACAACAGATCGCCAGCGCCTATCTCGAGCTGGCGCGCATCCTCCACGACCCGCTGGGCCGAACCTCCGACGCTTTCGAAGCGCTTCGTGATGGACTGGTGCGGTGTAGCGACGATCCGTCGCTGAGCCTCGAAATGGCCGAGCTGCAGCTCAAGACGGGCCGTCAGCAGGAGGCCGCCGATGCCTATCAGAGTCTCGTGTGCAGCGATCCGTTGCAGGCCCGGGCCTGGCGCGGCCTGACGCGGGTGCTTCAGCAACAGGGCCGACAAGGGGAAGCGGCCGTCGCAGCTGCCCCCCTGGTGGTGCTCGACGAGGCCTCGGACGTGGAGCGCAACTTGGCGGCAGAGCGGACATTGCGTCCTGGCACAGCTCGCCCAGGCTCCTTTGCTGCCCCGACGCTCCGTAGCTTGTCTGCTGCCGACGGCGCCGACGACGAACGAATCGCAGAAGTGCTGTCCGCGCTCGGCGATGGCTTGACCAAGCTATTCCCGGCCCCCTTCGAGCTCTATGGCGTCCGCAAAGGCGATCGTATCAAGGCTCGGTCTGGCCATCCGCTTCGCCAGGAGGTGGATCGGCTCGCCGCGGTCTTCGGGGTGGAGCGCTTCGAGATGTACGTGCACGCCGGCCTGGGTGGTGACGTGGCCGTCGAGCTGACTCAGCCACCGTCGATGATGGTGCCTAGCTCGCTGGCCGAGATGCCAGAGTCGCACCGCGTCTTCCTGTTGGCACGGGCGCTGGCCGCTGTGGCCAGCGGTCTCTATCCAGCCCTCAAACTGTCCGCCGAAGATCTTGCCATGGTGATGGCATCGGCGGTGCAGCGGTTAGAGCCAGACTTCGAGGAGGGACAACACGACAGCAAGCAACTGGCCGCCATGGCCCAGCAGCTGGCGCCATCATGGTTGAGCCGCGGCAAGGTCGACGAGGTCGTCCAAGCCTATTACGCCGAACCTACCGACATCAGCACCTGGGCGCCGACGGTGGCCTGCACGGTGACGCGCACTGCCGCCATCCTCGCTGGTGATCTCGATGGCAGCATCACCGCGATGCAGCAAGTCGGTGCCCTCGACAGCGCACGCAGCGGCGCTGAGCTCATCCAATCCTCCTCGGTGGTGAACGACTTGTTGCGCTATTGGGTGAGTGAACCGGCGCTGGAGCTGAGACGCCTGGCAGGTATCATCTAGGAAACCCATTCAGGGAACCGCCCCACGGAGAAGAGACCATGAGATCGTTGCTGCCCATCGGTGCCTTGGTGCTGGTCATTGCCACGCTCGCCTGTACCGACGAGGTCAACGGAGGCGGAGGCGGCGCGGGCGGAACGACCCAAGCCGGCGGGACGACGAACACCGGCGGAACCGGAGGCGCGATCACCACCGGCGGTAACGGTGGGATCGGCGGCGCCGGTGGCAGCGGAGGAGTGGTCAGCAACGAGGCCATCGCCGTGCTCTACTCCCAGCTCGTCTCGTCCAGCTCCAGCTCCACCTCGAGCTCCAGCTCGGGCTCCAGCTCGAGCACGAGCACGAGCACGAGCACGAGCAGCACGAGCACGAGCACGAGCACGAGCACTACGAGTACGAGCACGACCTCGACGTCGACCACCACCAGCACCAGCAGCGGAGTCGACCCCGACACCCTCTACATCTTCCTGAGCAACATGTCGGTTGCCTGTATCGACCCCTATGACAACGCCTGCGGCCAGTGGACCGTATCGGTAGGCATCCCGCCGTCATTGCAGCAGCCCGGCCAGATCCCCCTGTCCAACACCGAGCTAATCTCCCACTATTCGGTCACCAACCCCTCCTGCAACGGGAGCAGCGGGGGCTCGTTCGTGGATGGAACCCTCGAGCTTCTAACGCTGAACTCGATGGAGGTAACCGGCGTCTTCAGCAACACGTCGACCTTCGACGTGGACGTCAACGGCCCCTTCACGGCGCCTCGTTGCCCGTGACCCGGGAAGAGCCGACGCCTGGCCAGCAGGGCGCTCCAATGGTCCCGCCTGGCAGTTGCGGCTAGGGCTGGGGACGACTACGGGAGGGCTCAGCTGACGCGAGACTTGTCTCGAAGGGACAAACGTGGAAATGGAGGAGTGGCCGAGTGGTCGAAGGCAGCGGTTTTGAAAACCGCCGTACCTTGACGGGTACCGAAGGTTCGAATCCTTTCTCCTCCGCCGGATTGACAATTGAGAGCTTGGGAGAGGTGGCCGAGAGGCTTAAGGCACACGCTTGCTAAGCGTGCGTAGGGTGAAACTTACCGCGGGTTCGAATCCCGCCCTCTCCGCCACGACGGCGACCGCTAGCGAGTTTTAAGCACCTTGGCGAGCCACCGTACCGCCGATCCACAGCTGGTCGGTGACCCCCTGAGCTGGCCCTGCGGTCCACGCTCATAGGGTCCAGCGACCATGGCGATCCCATCGCCACGGCGCATCCAAGCCAGGGGACCGAGCAGCTTGCGGGTCCGGCAACCCGCACCGAAGCGCTTGCGAAACACCTCCGCCGCCTCTTTGGTGTCCCGCAAGGTGTCGAACCGGATGTGCCAAGCCACGGCGATCTCGGTGCCCGTGCCGGTGGCGCGGTGAGCCACCAGATAGGTATCTCCGCCCCATCCGGCGGCTGCCGCCGTGGCGCTCTTTCGGTGAGTCCATTGCTCGAGCACCAGGCGCAAGCCCTGCTCACCGAGCACGTCGGCATCATAGGTGCGCCAGCCGGTAGCCGGCAGCGGCGGCGGCGGCACTACGATGGCCGGCTCTGCCTGAACGTACTTGTCGACGTGCAACAGCTGCTCGGTGCTGATCGGCAGCCGGCGCCAGGCTCGATCGACCTCGGCCCACCCGCCCCGCCGCCGAAGCTCCTGCACGAAGCTGAAACCGTCGAGGTAGGGTGCCACCAGTGCGGCCTGAAGCACCCGTGGCGTTTGGGCCCCAGTGGGCGACAGGGCGACCGAAGCGACCATCATGAACCGGAGGGCATCGGTGGTCATGAGAAACGCCGAGCCCTCGGTTGCCTCTAGCATCGCGCTAGTGGCGTCCCCCTCCGCCAGGGCATGTTGAGCGGTCACGCGATCGCTCTGCCCGGCCTTATACTTCAACAACTTGTCGAGATCGTAGTGCTGGTCCTGCAGCGCATGGACCAGCTCGTGAGCCAGGGTCTGTTCCGCCACAAAGGCGTCCAAGTCGTCGAGCAAGACCATCTCGTTGGTGTCGTCGTCGTAGAGCCCGGCGACATTGTTCTCGATGAGCTCGTAGATACCGCCGACGAAATCGTAGCTAGGGGCGATGAGCTCGAAGGCGCGCAATAGGTCGCCTTGAGCCTCGAGGGCCGCTTTGGGGATGTCGCGCTCAGCCTTGGCCTCGATGATCTTGATGACCTCAGCACGACTCAGCTGGCGCCCGGTGACCGGCTGCTTGACCGGTAGCTGTCGCGCTGTAGCGATGCGCGCCAACATCTGGCGGATCTCTCGCTCGAGAGAACTGTCGGCCACCGGCGCCGGCGGCTCGACCGGAACGCCAGCGCCCTCATCCAGAGCCGCAGCTGGGCCCACCGCGGCACCTGCCGAAGCACCTACCTCGGGCGCGGCGGTGGCCACCGACTGTACAGGCCGCTCACTGGTCGACGTCGTGGAACCGCAGGCCGCCGCCGCACCACTCAAGACGATCGCGGCAGCCGCAGCCCAACGGTCCCACCCCCAGCAGCGCATGTCACACCACGTCCAGGCGCCCAGCAGCCTCGCGGATTGACGCCATGGCCCCTCGGTAGGCGGCCACCCGCTGCTCGAACGTGGCCTCTCGGCCCTGCTGGTTGGCGCCAAACACCGCCGAGCCTGCCACCAGCACTGTCGCCCCAGCACGAGCGGCAGCATCCGCCGTCTTTGGCGAGATCCCGCCATCGATTTCGAGCAGAGCCTCCCCGCCACCGTCAGCGATCATGTCCTTGAGCGCCGCAAGCTTGGGCAGCACCGACGACAGGAACGATTGCCCGCCAAACCCCGGGTTGACGCTCATGATCAGAACGACATCGAGCAACTCGAGCACATGGCGAAGGCTCTCCTCCGAGGTGTGGGGGTTGAGCACCGCCCCTGCCTTGGCGCCGAGCTCTCGAATGAGCCCAAGGGTCCGATGCAAATGGGGTGAGACCTCGGCATGAACGGTCACGATGTCAGCGCCTGCGCTTATGAAGTCAGCCACATAGCGCTCAGGCTCCACAATCATGAGGTGCACGTCCACCGGCAGACTCGTCGCCGCCCGCACCGCTTCGACAATGGGTGGTCCCAGAGTGATGTTGGGCACGAACCGGCCATCCATTACGTCGACGTGGATCCAATCGGCGCCCGCCTTCTCAACCGCCTTAACGTCCAGCGCAAGCTGGCCAAAATCAGCCGAGAGAATGGATGGCGCAATGAGAACCGGGGACATGGGCCTTTCTTAGCCTGCATTTGCCATTGATGGGGCAGAACTGGCTCCACCCCATGGAGTTTGTCACCCAAATCAGAAAATGCATGATTGGGGCACCCATAACGCGGCGCGTTATCCATGAAGTCGTTGCGAGAACATCGCTGAGTGTACTAAAAGACCGTTCAGGTGAGTCACCAGGGGTGAAGGTACCGCATGCACCGCAGGCGGCGCAGTCAGCTCTCGGTTGGCACCATGGACGGTGGGGGAAACGGCCATGCAAATCGATCTGCTCACGGACGAGGGACTGCTCGGCCCACCTCTTGATCCCGAAGCCCTCGCCAACTTCGGCGCTTGCGACATGCCCATGCAACAGCTGACGACCCGGTCGATGACCAAGGCGGACTACGACTTCATTGTTCGAGTCATCGACAAGTGGTGGGGCGGACCCAGCACCGCTTTGGCGCACCCCATTTTCTTCCACGAGTTCGGCCGCGAAGCGATGGTGGTCGAAGCCGAAGGCAGGCCGGTTGGCTTCCTCTTCGGCTTCCTGCCCAACGAGTCGTCAGTCGGCTACATCCATCTAGTCGGCATCGACCCCGACTACCGACGCCAGCACGTGGGAAGCATGCTCTACGGGGCATTCGAGCAAGCCTGCACCAAGGCGGGCTGCCTGAGCATGAAGGCCATAACGACCTTGGGCAACCAAGGCTCGATGCGATTCCATGAAGCATTGGGTTGGTCGTTTGAGCAAGTCGACGACTACGCCGGCCCCGGTCGAACCCGGGTGGTCTTCACGAAAATGCTGCCCAAGACGAGCGCAGCAGCCGACATGAGTGATTGATACTGCGGGTCTGGTGCCTGGTATCAATTGACCAAATCCCATTTCAGCGTAGGCTTTCTGCATGGCTTGGCGAGCGGCTGGGGGATCCCGGCTGCGTTGGCTGGTGCTCGCGTGCCTGTCCGGCACGGTGGTCGCAGCAGCTTGCGCAACCGGTGGTGGGGACAGCGACGCTGGGTCCGGCAATGGCGGTAGCACCTCGACGTCGACTGGGGTCAGTTTAACCGGCGGCGGCGGCCGCGGAGGCTTGGGCGGCACCGGCGGCACGACCAGCGGCACCGGCGGCACCGAACCGCCCTGTGATGAGGATCCCTGCAAACTCGTCTCCCCCAATGCGGCTGCGACGCTGGCGAGAAATGTGAGCTCGAGGGGCAGGACGGCACCCGGTCGTGCAAGCCTGACGGCACCATCGACATCGGTGAAGAATGCTCGGACAACTGCCAGGCCGGCGGCCTGGAAGATTGCGCGGCGGGCTACGGTTGTTTTACCGATAGCACCAACTACTTTTACCTCCAGTACTGCAACATGACCGCACCCCAATGCCAGCAGGGCACCTGCGCTAACTTGCAGACCCCGATCGTCATCGGTACCGAGACATTCGGCGTATGCCAATAGCCGAGCAGCAGTCGACAGCAGCATCTCAGAACCGCCCGCAGCCCGAGCAACTGCGGGGCATTGGACTATTTGGCGGGCTCGATGACGAGCTGCTGACGCATCTGGCCGAAACGCTCCCGTTGCTCGAGATTGCCGCCGGCGAGGAGCTCTACCGCGAAGGGGAACGAGCGCACGAGCTCTACGTCACCATCGAGGGGGAGCTCGAGGCGGTCATGCAAACCCGGCGGGGACACGAAACGCGGATTGCGATCTTCGGCCCCAATGACTGGTTCGGCGAATTGGCCCTGATCGACGTGATGCCACGGCCGGCGACCGTGCGGGCTGTGACGTCATCCCGGCTGCTGCAGATGTGCCCTCGGCATCTCGACGCGGTGTACCGCCGAGACGTGAAAGCCTATGCGCTGCTCGTCATGAACATCGCCCGTCAACTGTCCCGCAAGCTCCGAGTCGCCGAGAGCATCCTGGCCGACACGGTGATCTCAGTAGCCGATCAGCTCACCGCTTTGCCGGACCAGAAGGACTGAACAAGCCACGCCCTCACCGAGTATTGGCACCAACCTGAAGGGAGTTGGCGGTGCTAGAGACGAGCTTGCACATACCGTGGACTTGGCTCGACTGAGCGTAGGGAAGTTTGATCTTCTTGGACTTCCGTGAACGTACGTAGAGCGCCCCACCGGGGCGGGGCCGTTTCACGATCGCGCCCAGCGCCTGAGGTCGGTTGTAGGGCAACTCTTCGATCACGATGACGACGTCCCGTCCGTCGACATCGACCGCCTGGATCGAGGGTCGGCGATTGGGACTGGCGCCAAGGCACTCACTGCCCTTGGTCCGAAAGGCAATGACCATGTTCTTGTGGCTGATCGACGGCCGCTGGCCTGCCCAGCGAAACTTGGCGTCCTGGGGTCGCCCCACCACGACGTCGAGGCAAGAACAGCGCACATCCGGGGCTTGGTTGGCAACCATGGACAAGTCGTGCCGGACCCCCCGCAACGCCTGGTCGGGATTCTCAGCCTGACCGCCGGCGGCATCGAAAAGCGACTCGATCTCTCGCCACTTGCCCGATTCGACGCCCTTGTCTTTCGACCAATCGGCATCGTCCCGGAATTCGTTATGCGCGGCACAGCCTTGCGCCAGAACCGCCATGCACAGCAGCACCGCACCAGACCACACCGAACCCGCCAGAGGTGCACACGCCTTCGGCCCGTCGAGCAACCGCGCCCACCGTTGAGACAACTTCACGTCGAAAGCTTCGCATTGTCGCCCCAGCTGGGCAAGTTTGCCCACCGGCGGCGGGGGCCGGTCCGCCCTAGGGAGCAGCCAACAGAACCGGGACTCACCTACCAGCTCACCGGACCGTCTCAGGGTTACCCGGCCTGGAGAAAAGGCTCCCACTCGGCATAGCGACCCGGCGCGCCAGTCAGCAGCTGAACGCTGTGGGACCAGCGCGGCGCCACCGGATGACGAAGGAGCGGCGTGCCAGCCTCCCCAGGCGTGCGGCGTCCCTTGCTTCGATTGCAGGACTGACAAGCGGTCACCAAGTTGGTCCACGACGTCGCACCGCCGCGCGAACGGGGAAGCACGTGATCCATGTCCAGCTCCGGGGCGGCAAAGAACCCCGCACAATATTGGCACTGGTACCCGTCACGGAGCAGGACATTTCGCCGTGACAATCGGACGGTGGCCCGCCAGCAACGAGCGTAACGACGCAAACGGACCATCCGTGGCACCCGGAGCTGTCCCCCCACAATCGGCAGGGGATCGTCCTGCCCTGCCCGAACGGGGAGCCGTCGCCAGGGAGCGAAATCATGGAGTTCCCCCTCGCCATCGAGCACCTGAGCCGTCCCGCTATAGAGCAAGATCAGGGCGCGGCGAGCGGTGGTGATGCGAATGGGCTGGAACACGCGGTTGAGAACCAAGACAGGCAGCAAGAGGGGATCGAGCTGGAGCCTGCCAGAGCCAGCCGGAAGCGGCGCGGACCATCGATCCAAGTCGGCGTCTACCCTCTGGGGCCCCTCCGTCAACCGTCCCTCCCTGCAATGGGCCGCCCAAGCGGTCGCAGCCTACGATTTCGTACCACGGGCTGGCTTGAGGAGCCCACGCCAAGTGGCGCCTGGCCAGCGGCTCAGGGGGCTGAGGACGACCAGGGTCGTGCTGCGGCGCTTCATCAGAGGCTGGCGCTCCTGGACGGGGCGCCTATGATCGCCGAGGTGACATGCCGAGAGCCAGCCGTCGCAGGGATGTTCTATCCCGATGACCCTGCGACCTTACGCCAACAGATCCGCGGCTTCCTTGCAGACGCCAATGCCCAGGAGACCGCCGCGCCGACAGACGGCACCGCCGAACCACCCAAAGCGATCGTCGCGCCCCATGCGGGCACCATCTATTCCGGGCCGGTGGCCGCAACGGTCTACGCCAGGCTTCAGCCTTTCGCCGCCACCATCCGCCGAGTCGTACTCTTGGGACCCTCGCACCGCGTGGCTCTTCAGGGGTTGGCTGCCAGTAGCCACGACAGGTTCTCCACGCCGCTGGGAGAGGTGGTCCTCGACCAGGAGACCCTCCCGTCGCTCATCGATCTGCCGCAGGTCACTGTCAACGACGAGCCCCACCGACTCGAGCACAGCCTGGAGGTGAACTTACCGTTCCTGCAAGAAGTGCTGGGCGACTTCGTGTTGGTGCCCCTCGTCGTCGGGCGGGCATCGCCCGAAGAAGTGGCAGAGGTGATTGACCGGACTTGGGGCGGGCCCGAAACTCTGATCGTCGTCAGCACCGATCTCAGTCACTTTCTCGACTACGAGACCGCTCAGGCGCTCGATAGGGAGACAACTGAGCTCATCGAGCAATTGGACTTCGAACATCTCAGTAACGAGCGTGCGTGCGGCCGTAGCCCGCTGCGCGGTCTGCTGCTATCGCTGCGCAACCGGGGACGGACTATCCGGTGCATCGATCTCCGAAACTCGGGTGATACTGCCGGTGCGAAACGTGAGGTCGTTGGTTATGGATCCTACGTCGTCTGCTGAACTAGAGCTGTCACCGGAGGAACGCGCGACGCTGCTCGAAGTGGCACGATCATCCATCGTAGCGGGGCTCGAGCACGACCGTCGTTATGCACCAGAGGTGAGTGCCTACCGACCTCGACTGCAGGAGCACAAGGGCTGCTTCGTCACCCTCCACATCAACGAAGAGCTGCGAGGTTGCGTGGGAAGCTTGCGTGCCCGAGGCCCACTGGTCGTCGAGGTCTCCCAAGCCGCCCACTCGGCCGCCTTCCGCGACCCGCGCTTTCCGCCCCTCGAACAGCGCGAGCTCGCCAAGCTGGACATCCACATTTCGGTGCTCTCTGCGCTCGAACCCATGCAGTTCGACAGTGAGCAGAATCTACTCGCACAGCTGCGACCTGGGGTTGATGGCTTGGTCCTCTCCGACGGGGGTCGCTTGGGTACGTTCCTGCCTGCGGTGTGGGAGAAGTTCCCGGAGCCTGCCGTCTTTTTCGCCCATTTGAGGACCAAGGCAGGTTTGGCGCCAGACTACTGGTCCGACACCATCAAGGTAGAACGTTACTCCACCGAGTCTTTCTCCTGACTAGCGCTGCACCGGGCGCAACATTGCTACTTGCCAGGCGGGGTTCATGCCCGCGCCCCAAGCAGCGGCGCTCACTTTGGCCACCTGGCGGCTCACGTTGCGCCCATCGTGGCCGAAGTGTGTCGCTATGTGTCGACTTGGACCAAGAGCTCCAGGAAACGTGCCAGCAAGACCGTTGAAGCGTCCACTCCAGGGCGAAATCGGTCCAAGGCTCCCGTAGTTTGGTTGGGCAGGGTCGCGGCGAAAGCGTCTTGGTACGTGAGATAGCGGGTAATCGCCTCGGTGCCCGTCATGTCGGGATGAAACTGGGTCGTGTAGAAGGGCGCCCCGCGAACATGGAAGGCCTGGGTCACGAGCCGTTGCCCCACGGCGAGCAACTCAACCCCGGCGGGCACCGCAGTAACGTGGTCGCTGTGGCCGGTATGTGCCCCAAACTCGACTGGCAGCTCAGAAAACAGGGGATCGGTGCGCCCCGCAGCGGTTAGCTCCAACGAAATAGTGCCAATCTCGGCCTGGGCGTCGGCGGTCTGAATAGCACCACCGAGGTGGTAGCCGAGCAGCTGATGGCCGAAACAAATGCCGAAGGCCGGCAGCTGCCGCTCCAGCACCTGGTCCAGGAGACGGCGTAGCCCTGCAACACACTTGGCGCTGCGCGAATCGTGGACCGAATAGTCGCCTGAGCCCCCTATCAGGAGCGCATCGACCCGATCGAGGCTCTGCGAGTCGATCTGGCCGGCCAGGCCGTCGAGGATCACCAGCTCGACGTGCTGGGCGCCCAGGCGGCGGGCGATGCATTGACGTTCGTGTGCGATGCCGGGGTCATCAGCATCGCGGATCTGGACGAGGAGCACTCTGAGTGGGCTTGCCTTCATGGAACCACGCCGGCGTGCATCGGCAGGGGTGGCCCAGCCTGCCGACTTGGGGGTTGCCGAATAGCCGAAAGGGTGGGCACATGCAAACCGATGAGCAAGCTCGATCAGTTCGCGAGCGCCTTCAAGTCTGCAGCGAAGGCTGTCTACGCCCACACGCCCGTGACGGTGGGAAAAGTGATGGTGGTCTCTGACTTGCCGGCCGAGCGATCCCGTCGCTTCGCCGACGATGTGACGGATTTTCTGAGAGTCCTCGGGGACCGAGATCCGGTGGTGTGGCACGAGCATGGCGCCAAGCCAGATGAGGACGTGGGCAATCTGCTCGACGAGATTGAGCGGGAGCGGCCAGACCTCATCTGCTGCTACCGCAACCTGCACGGTCGGGCGCGGTCCTTTCCCTTCAGTCTCGGCGCCCATGTCGATGTCCTCACCCAGGCCACGACGACCCCGGTGCTGCTGCTACCGCTGCCGACCGATGACGGGCGCTTGGTCGAGACGTGCGAGAACACCGACACGGTGCTCGTGCTGACCGATCACCTTACGGGCAGAGACCGGCTCGTGGACTACGCCCTACGGTTCACCAGCACAGGTGGGACGCTGATACTCGCCCACCTCGAAGACGATGCGGTCTTCGAACGATACCTCGACACCATTGGCAAGATCCCCAGCATTGACACCGATAACGCGCGGGACCGAATTCGGAGCCAACTCTGCAAAGAGCCCCACGATTACATCCGCTCGGTCCGCGAGGTGCTCGCTGTCACCGCTCCTAACCTGAGGGTTGAAGAAGAGGTGCGTATGGGGCACCGTATCGGGGACTGCAAACAGTTGGTAGAGAAGGGGGACGTCGACTTGGTTGTGATGAATACGAAGGACGCGGAGCAACTCGCCATGCATGGGCTTGCTCATCCCATTGCGATTGAGCTGCGTGGCGTCCCGCTGCTCATGCTCTGAAGCGGAGCGAGAGATAGCTATGGCCATTCCGGTGATGGAAAGTGAGCTGACTTGCCTGTTGGCGAGCGGCGCTGCCACGGCCGGTGGCAGTGGCTCGCATCATGAGGTGTCCACTGGCATCACCGTGGTCTTTGGGGCGATCTTGGCCCTGATGATCCTAACGCTGGCACTCGAAGACCGCATTCATGCCAAGAAGTCGCTCATTGCTGGCGTGTTCGCGATCCTGTCGCTGTTCTTGGGAACCTGGCTCGAGATCTTGCCATTCGATTCCGCGCCTGGTGAACACCAAGGATACGCCTGGATACAGAATGTCTTCGGCGAAGTCTTGCACTTGCCCGTCTATGTGCCGGCCATCGATTGGGGCGTGATTGCCATCATTCTTGGCTCGAGCTTGTTCGTCGATGTGGTGGGCCGCTCGGGGCTATTCACCTGGATTGCCATTAAGCTAACCAAAGCCTCCCATGGCGATCCAGTGCTGTTGCTCATCTATTACTGCGTGATGACTGTCCTGTTTTCGGCATTGCTCAATAACGTTACGGCAATGCTAATCGTCGGAGCGCTGACCGCCGTTTCGCTGGACCGACTGAAACAGGACAGGCTGTTGCTCGGGTTCTTGTTGGTCGAGGGATTGCTGACCAACGTCGGGGGCCTGCTGACCCTGATTAGCTCGGTACCCAATATCATCGTGGGCCGGGCCGCAGGAATCGAGTTCATCGACTTCTCAATCATGGCGGGCCCCTACGTCGTGGTGGCCACTTTGGCGACTATCATTGTCGGCGTGAAGCGCTTCGGCGTGCGTCGCTTGAAGGGGGAGGAGGAGAAGTCCGCTGCCCTTGAAATGGTGCGCGGTTTTGACGAGAACGATGGCATCGAGAGTGAGAGCTTCTTCTGGACTGCCGCCGGGCTCTTCGTGCTTTTCATTCTGACGATGGCGACCACGTCGATGCTGCCCGTGATCAAGAACCTGGACATGGGATACGTGGCGCTCGCCTTCGCCTTTCTGATTTTGATTCGCTACAAGAGCACCGTCGATCGTTTCTATCAGGCGATGGATTGGGATCTGCTGCTGTTCTTCGCCGCGTTGTTCGTCGTTATCAACGTGATGGAGCACGCGCAGGTGCTCGCAGCGATCGGCTGGGGTTTGCAGGTCTCCGTCTTGCCTTTGGGTGACGCAGCCGGAGGGGCTTTGGTCGCCGCTTCCGCCCTCACGAGCGCGGTGACCGACAACATCCCCTTGGCAGCCATGATGGCAAAGATCATCAGTGACCTGCCCGAAATGGCCGCCAGTGGGACAGCGGGTCAGCCTCGGATGGACCTTTGGTGGGCCGTTGTGTTCGGCGCCAACCTGGGCGGCAACATCACGCCTATTGGGTCGGCCTCAACGATGGTGGCGGTGACGGTGATGCACAAGCATGGGCACCGTGTTGGTTTTGGACGGTTCGTGAAGCTGGCCTGGCCATTTGCGGTGATTCACATCGGCCTGGCTATCGCCTACGTCGCCATCTTCGCCCGCTGACAACAGGCGAACACCGTAAGTGGCGGAGACTATTGGGGTTTAACCTGTTCCTCTGGGGGAGGAGCAAGCCCATAGGCGCGGCGGGGACGGTGAGACGGGCCGAAGTCGACTGATAAGAGCGACTTCTTCACGCCGAAGACCCAGGGGAGCTGGGTCGCGGCGAGCTGCGGGCCTTGATCCTTGGCTTCACACACCAGGGCGAGCGCCGTTCCAGCTTTGTCTATGCGCAGGGTGATGGTCTGGTGCGAGCATTCGAGCTGCAGCTCGGTGGGCTGGCAGGGTGGGTCGGGCTCGTCAGGCGAGGGGTCCTGCTGGCACTTAACGTCCGTCGGCGCCAGCTGCAGGGTGAGGCTCTCGGGGTGCTTGCTCCAGGTGCCAACCCAGGATCGAGACCACTCGGTGGCTTGCTCGGTAACCCCTGCGACGGAATCAAAGGTCTCGAGGAGGGTGCCCTCATCCCGGGCCTCGGCACGGCCGGTCGGGCCGAGCTGCAGTGACGTCATGGACTGCCCGCTTTTCTGATAGGCGCACCGCGGACCACAGCGAGTGCCAAGCCGCAGCTCGTGGGGGGCCTTCAGGAGACCGGCCGGAACGCCCGGCGGATTGCGCGGGCGGTCGGAAGCGGCGGCCTCTCGGCTAGACGGCCCGCTGACAGCGGAAGCCGGCCGGGCAGGCTGAGTGCATGCCACAAGACATGGCGCCAGCAGGGGCAAGGTCAGGCGAAGGGCCAGGACGCGGTTTCTTTGATGGGTCATCAGGGGCCTCGGGGGCATCATAGCGCTCTGTTGGGTTGGGGATCGATCCTTCTTGCTTGGTGCTGACACAAGGGGCTCTAGCTAGTTTCCGGCCCGAAAGGCGCTGCGGTCTCGCGCGCCCCTGGCGGGGCGAAGGGCGCGCGAGCCCTTCGCTAGCGCCCCCTGTTGGCCGACTAGCGTCTTTTCTCGGGGCCCTCACAAAGATACAGCGCAAAATCCCCGCCCCATCGCCTTCGGCGACGGCGCCCCACCCCAAAACTGCTTCGCGGAAAGAAAGGGGGTTTCGGGCAGCCAGGTCGGTGCCTGCTGGTTTTCGGTTGTGGCGCACGGAGGGGGCGGGGGCGGAGAGTGGGCCGGGGAGTGGAGCAGGACTTGAAGCCGTCGATGTGTTTCACGTGAAACTTCGGCTGGTGGAGACCGCAAGCGATCCGACGGTGCTTGCGCTGGCCATCCGCGTCGGCGGCATGCTGACCGGCCTCATCCGGCGGTTCAGCTGTTAGGCCGACGGGCCGCAGCAAACCCCCAGGCGGGCAGCCTGCTG
>JAUVCD010000571.1 GCA_030590865.1 Myxococcales bacterium
GCCCATCAGATTCGGAGCCCTCCCCCCTCTCCGAGCCGCTGGCGTCGCTGTCTGATCACGCCCCAACCCGTCCGGGGATCTCGCCGTTTGGTCTGGGCGGACAGTATGAACGGCCCAAGATCCCGCCGGCTCGCCGTCCCCACCCGTCGCGACCGCCCGCGCCTATCGACTCGACTGCTCTCGAGGCGACCCTGCGGAGCGCTGGCGCAAGCGACGAGGACATTGCAGCGACGCTGGCCGCTCTTGTCGGCGACCAGGAAGACGACTGAACCGAGCCGATTCGTTTCAGCACCGTGGGTCTTTCCGGCGGCACAGGGTGACACGGCACGCTGTGCATCATTTTGTGCCACTTGGCGCCAGGTGAGCGTCGCCGCTCGAGGGGTGTCCAGTCCGCTCCCAGAAGTGGCGCTCGTTGACTGCGTTCATGGGCAGCCAACCTTGTCTGGAGCGGTCCGCCGTTCTAAGAGGCTGCCAGCGTGACACAGCCGAAGACGAGTCAGGAGCTCTTTGCTCGCCTCGAGGAGCTGGGAATCGAGCAGCGGACGGTAACCCATCCGCCGGTTTTCACCGTAGAGGAGGCCAAGGCCCATCGCGGGAGCCTTCGCGGAACCCACGTCAAGAACCTCTTCCTTCGCAACAAGAAGGGGCGGATGTGGCTGGTGGTTGCGCCGGAGGATCTCACCATCGATCTCAAGCGACTCGGTCGCCAGATCGGCGCGGGACACGTCTCTTTCGGTAGCGCTGATCGGCTCATGCAGTATCTGGGCGTGACGCCTGGTGCGGTGACGCCCTTCGGACTGATCAACGACGGCCAACAGGCGGTGACTGTGGTGATCGACGATGGCGTGCTCGCCTGCGACCCGATTCACTTCCATCCGCTACGCAACGACATGACTACCGCCATTGCGGGTGAAGACCTGTTGGCGTTCTTGCGGGCCTGCGGCCATGAGCCAACGGTCGTGACCATCGAGCGCGTGGCCGAAGGTTGACGCCCTGGAGCCTATCGGTTTCGGCGCCGCCTACTCCCGCAACGCTGAGCCCAGGGCACCGTGGCTGAACCGCCGATGCGGTTTGTGACGGTGCGTGGTACCGTTTGCCGCTCATGGGCGTGACTCCAGCCTGGCCGGTGAAGCTCTTGCCGCGAGGCGGCTTGTCCATGGGTACGGTCAACTGGTGCATCTCCTTGGGAAGTGGCGGCGGGTGCCAGCACCATCTGACTGTCGTGGTCAAGACGACGCTGGCCTATGGGGACAACGGTCAGCTGACGCTGATTGACCCGGAGCCGGTTGTCCGTGAAGCAGGACGCTATCCGGCGCCTCTGGCGGCTGCGAGCAGCGACCTGGCCCCCTATTTGGGCCAGGCAGACGTCTGGCTCACCGGTCATGCTCATGTCGTCGGACCCGATCCGGCGCCCTCGGTGGCGGTGCGCTTGGCTGTGGGCCGCCAAGGGCCGCTGATCGACAAGACGTTGCACATCTATGGCGAACACCAAGGGGGGGGTGACGACGCCAGCAGCCCAAGACCCTTTCGGCGCCTCGCCTTGAGCTTCGAGCGCGCCGTTGCTGGCAGCGCCAACCCCAAGGGTGGGCCTGACCGGAGTCCCCAGATCATCGATCCCCGAGATCCCAACCGCTCTACCTGCTTCGCGCTCCTTCCGCCCTCGTGGCCGGCGCGGCAGCACTTGCTCGGCGAGTTGTCGAGGGAGCCGTTGGAGGATTCGGTCTGGACCATCCCAGAGGCCTTCAACTGGCAGTTCTTTCAGGCGGCGCCGGAGGATCAGCGCTGCCCGTTTCTGCATGGTGACGAGTGGATCGTCCTGGACGGGTTGCACCCCGAACAGCCCCGGTTGCAGCTCCAGCTGCCCAAGCTGAGCGCTCACGCCTCGGTCTTGGCGCCTGGGGCTGGCGACGCGGGACATGCAATCGCCCTGTTTTGCGATGGGCTCCACATCGACGCCGACCGTCAGCGTTGCACCTTGCGGTGGCGTGGGTGCTTCCCGGTGATCGAGCCCTCGCGGTTGGCTGAGCTACGGATCGTCGGCGCGGTGGCGGCCGCCGACGGGGCCTGGTTGGGGATCGAGCCAGGCGCAGAGGCTGACAGCCAACGACCAGATCGTTCAGCCGGACCGGGCGGCGGTGGAGCGCCAGCGGCTGAGCTCCCGGCTGGCGACGTGAAGCACGCGCAGCGGCCGACGCTGCCGGCGCGCAGTGGCGAGACACTGATGGGCGGGACCCGCGCCGCGGCCTGGCGGAAGCCCCAGCCGGAGATGCCCGAATCGGCTCGCGGTACGTTGCTGGGCACGACGGGTTCGACGGCTCTCCGTGAGGAGCTGGGGATCCCCCCGGTTGCCATGGGGGGCACGTCGCCAGCAGCAAAGCAGCGCAAACCAGTGCCTTGGAAAAGTCGTCTGGCCTTGAGTGAGACCGAGGCCAGCTTGCTTCGCGAGCAGCTTGGTATTCCTGCGCTCGAAGGGGCGACCCAATCCTCTGAGGAGTTGCTGGCCGAGGATGTCTCGGGCACCGCCTCGCTCAGTGATGAGGAGTCGGTAGCTTTGCGTGCCAAGCTGGCGTTGCCGTTTCCACAACCCCAGACCCTACCGGACCGCGACGTGCCGTTGCGGCCAGTCTACATTCCGGGAGCACCGTGGTGTCAGGCGGTCGAAGAGCCGTCGACTTCGTCGGTCGAGCTGCCGCCAAAGCTCAATCCCACGCTGGCGCCCCCAACGTTGCTTGGTTTTCGTCCTGCGCCCGACCGGTCGGACGGCGCCGACGAAGCCTGAGCAGCTCGGACCTGGTTTCGCCGAGCAAGCTGATTGAGCGCTCAGCGTGACGACCGCTAGTCGTCTCGGGCGAAACAGATCGTCCGCGCAGCAGCGGTGACGATCTCGGAGCGATGGCCTATAACGGTTCTGCGTTGGCGAGCTGAGCCATGAGAGCAAAAGTGTCTGGAAAGCCAACTGACGGGGCCCCCAGGGCAAGCGACTCGACGCCGCGCAGTGCCGACGTTCAGTCGTCTACCCCTTCAGGCGAAGCGGGGACAGGGGCCGGCGAGGGCCCGTCCGGCGACGGGATGCCCGATTCGAAAATGAGCTTTGTCGGCTTGGGGACGGTGGAGAACCTCGTCGTCGCGGGCGACGCACCGGTGGAGATGACCCCTCGGGACAGTGGCCAGCAACACAAGCTCGGCGAGGCAGCCTCCACGGCCATTTGTGGGAACGACATCACCTCTAGCTGTCTCTACGTCGCAGCGCTCTGCGCGATCGCAGCGGGACCTTACGCCTTCGTCTGTTTGGCGATGGTGGCGGCGATGCTCTACCTGTTCCGCAACATCTATGCGGAGGTCGGCACGGCTCTGCCGCTGAACGGCGGCGCCTACAATGCCCTGCTCAACACGACGACGAAGTTCAAGGCGTCAGTGGCTGCCTGTCTGACGATCTTGTCCTACCTCGCGACGGCGGTGATCAGCGCCGGCGAGGCGATGCACTACCTTCACCATCTGTGGCAAAGCCTCGATGTGATTTGGGCCACGGTGGCGCTGCTCGGCATTTTCGCAGTGCTCAATGTGGTCGGGATCACCGAGTCGGCGGTCGTGGCCATGGGGATCTTCGGAATCCACCTGGCGACCCTCTCGACGCTGATCGTCGCCGCCTTGATCAAGTTCGGCTTCAACTTCGACACCTTGTTGGCCAACTTGTCGATGCCACCGCCCGGCGGTTTGGGCAAGGCGCTCGTTTTCGGCTTTGCAGCAGGGCTTTTGGGAATTAGCGGCTTCGAGAGCTCGGCTAACTTCATCGAGGAACAGAAGCGCGGGGTCTTCCCAAAGACGTTACGCAACATGTGGATCGCTGTGGCGGTCCTCAATCCGCTGATCAGCCTGCTGGCCATGTGCATCATGCCGCTGGAGGAGTCGTGGATCGGGACTGGTGCCGACAAGATCCCACGCCCCGATTTTCTGGCCTACATGGGGGAGATTAGTGCTGGAGAGTGGCTCGCTACAGCGGTGAGCATCGATGCGGTCTTGGTGCTGTCAGGAGCGGTGCTGACCGCCTACGTGGGTGTTACGGGACTGGTGAGACGGATGGCGCTCGATCGATGCCTGCCCCAGTTCCTGCTCAAGGAGAACAAGCTCAGGAACACGAATCACTGGATCATCATCGGGTTCTTCGCCCTGTGTTGTTCCATCGTTGCGATCACGACGAACGAGGTGATGGACTGCGAGGTTTCCATTCCTGAGCCGGGCCAGGGTGAAGTCTTCGAGCCCGCCAAGGTCAGGGTGAACGCCACGTCCGACGGCTCGAGCCCGCTCCAGCCCCTCCCGGTGGTGCAGGGCAAGGAAGCGTGCGGCACCGGGCCGGGTTGGACCTTCGACGACCCGGACAAGCCCGCGAAGGTCATCTTATGTCCCGCCAGCTGTGACCATGGCTCGGCCGACACGGACGTCTCGATCGACTTTTCGTTCGGGGGCCCTCACAAGCGCGGCGGCAAGTGGCATCTGGACATCGGCATTCTCGCTGGCGTCTACACGCTCTCGTTCTTGGGTGTGATGGCCCTCTTCGCCGTCGGCAACATGCTCCTGAAGGTCAAGCGCCGGCGGCTGCCACGGGCGGCGAGGGCGAGCTGGCCTGGGGTGACCGTGGCCTTGTTGGCTGTCCTCGTGGGCCTCGTGGCCAACGCCTTGATGGACTACCCGTCTCTCAATCGACTGCGCATCTTTGTCAGCTACTTCGTGGTCAGCCTCGGCGTGGTTGCGCTGACCTTCATGCGCGCGCGCATCATGAAGGTGCTACTGGCGGTATTGCGAGCGGTCATCGTGCCCATCAACCGGGGATTGCTGGCGAAGATCGATGAGGTGAACAACCTCCAGACCGTGTTCTTCACGAAGGGGGACAACCGGGTCAACCTCAACAGGGCGGCTCTTTACGTGCTCGAGAACGAAGAGAGCAAGTGGCTGAAGGTCATCCACGTCTATGAGAAGCAGGACGATGTGGACGAGCAGCACTTGGCCGAGCAGCTCCATACGATCGACGAGCTATACCCAGAGCTGCGGATCGATCTGGTCCTCGTCCAGGGCAAGTTTGGTCCTGAGCTCATCGAGCGAATCTCGCGACACATGGGAGTTCCGAAGAACTACATGTTCCTGGGCACACCGGGAGATCGCTTTCCTCACAACATCGCCGAGCTCGGGGGTGTCCGGCTGATCATCTGATCGGGTCCGTTCCTACCCCAGAGCCGTGGCTTGTAAGTTTACGATGTAAACATTGGGGTTTCACGTGAAACACAGGTGCGGAAGCGCAGAGTTGTGTAGGGCAGAGTCGCGATGCGCAGAGTCGTGAAGTACAGCGTATGAAGTACCGAGTCGTCGTGTGTGGGACCGGAACCGAGGTTGGCAAGACGCACGTGGCTTGTGCTCTGCTGGGACATCTGGTTTCTGTCGGCGAGGGGGCGCTGGGTCTGAAGCCAGTCGAGTCGGGGGTCGATGGTGAGTCGGAGACCGACGCCTCGCTATTGGCGCGGCGTGGCGGTACCCGAGACATCGGAGCCTGTTTCGCCTTTAACGACCCAGTCTCACCCCACCTTGCCGCACGTCGCGAGGGACGAGCGGTCGAGCTGAGCGCCATCAGACTCTGGATCTCCGAGCACGATGCCGGTTGGCAGGTTGTGGAGACGGCCGGAGGTTTGCTCAGCCCGCTGTCCCCCAAGCTCACGAACCTCGACCTCACCAGAGCCCTCGAGCCTACGGCCCTGGTTCTCTGCGCACCTGACCGGCTCGGCGTGCTCCACGATGTGACGGTCACACTGATGGCCCTGCGCAGCCTCGGTCTCGAGAGCCGCACCGTGGTGGCCTTGTCAGCGCCTGCCATCGCGGATGACTCGACCGGTAGCAATGCAGTGGAGCTGACTGGCCTCGGCATTGCGGACAGGCCTGTCGTCTTTCCCCGAGCGACGTTCGAGAGTCGTGGCACCCAGGATGCAGCTGCTGCCCTCGCCGCACGGTTGACCGATTTGATGTCCCCGACCCTGTGACCTTGCCTTTCCGGCTCTGCGTTGGGTTGGTTTTGAGAGGTCCCACGGGCTCGAAGGTCGAGTCTCGGGGACTCGATGCTCGGATCTCGGATCTCGGATCTCTGGGACTCGATCCTCGGCTCTCAGCGCTCGGATCTCGGATCTCGGGGACTCGATGCTCGGCACTCGGCACTCGGCACTCGGCACTCGGCACTCGGCACTCGGCACTCGGCACTCGGCACTCGGCTCTCGGTTCTCGGTTCACTCGAATCTCGGGACGAGCGCATCTCGGTTTCACCGTAGCTTCAGGGCCTCCATCGGTCGCC
>JAUVCD010000667.1 GCA_030590865.1 Myxococcales bacterium
AGCGACCCTGCCAGCGACCCTGCCGGCTGCGGACCCATCAGGCGGGCGCAGTTGGCTCGTGCCCACGGTGGCTGCCCTGGTCATGCTCATCGGCGGGACGGGGCTCTGGCTCAGCGGTGTGGTGTCCATCGGTCAGACGGACGTCGAGCCCGAGCCGGCTGACTCGGTCGACCCTCCGGGAGCTGGCACCGTGACGGCCACCGAGACGGCGAGCGCAGTGCCAGCGCCACCGCTCGCCTTGCTCGTCGGTCGCTGGGTCTCTGACAACGGCATCGAGGTCGAGGCAGCCCTGGTCGGCGAGTCACTCGAGCTCCAAGTGGTCGATCCCGCTCAGTTCGGGCCGCAAGGCTATCGGGCTGGCGAAGCGCGGCTCATTCTCCATCCCATCGAGGGGCAAACCACCACCTTTGCCGTGGAGGATCGGATCCGTCCAATCCCACCCACCGGGCGCCGCTACGAGTCGGCCAACGCTCGGGCCACCTGTTTGGCCGTATGGACCAGCGCCGCCGGCAAGCCCTTGCGCGCTGTCCTTCACGGTGATCGCCTGGACCTCGACATGGCCAAGATTGAGCCCACAGCGCAGAACTTCGTGATGGACGGCCGCTCGGTCGTGAGCTGTCGCGGTCTCGAGAAGCTATCCGCCACCCGCCTCCCGATGACCATCAAACGTCGCTAGTCCCGACGTGAGCGCGGTGGAGCCGCGCAGCGGAGAACAAGGCGCCTGGCGGGTGCTGTCGCGGTCGCCCGTGCCCGTGCTCAAGTGAGTCGGGGGCTCGCCCCGTCTTTTCCCGCGCCTCGCCCGCTCGCCCCCCCCCGTCCGACGTGCGACGGTGGTCGCCATGCAGCAGGAGCGGAGCGAGCCGCAGACCCACGAGACCATCGTCCCCGGGATGGATCTCAATCCCGTCGAGTCTCTGGTCACCGTCTTCGGGTTGGGCCTGGCGCTCCCGCTCGTGATGATCCTCGTCGCTCTGGTGGCCTGGTCCCGGGCCCGCTGGCGAGCCAGAGCGTGGCGAGCGTCCCAGGGGGAGGGCGAGGTGTTGGTGGAGGGCGACGTCGTGCTGCAAGGCACGGTCGAGCACGCTGCTGGCTCATCGGTCGCTGTGCGCGTCGAGATCACCCAGGTGGGGACCGAAAAGATCAAGAAAGACGAATGGAGGCACCGGTGGAAGGAGGTCGACCGGAAGGTCACCGCGAACCCGTTCTACATCGCCGAAGTCCGGGGCAAGAGAGTGCGCGTCGAGCCTAGCGAGGACCTCGTGCTCGTCGATGCCATGGACCAGACGACGGTGCTCGACCACGACCGGCGGGTGCGGGCGGCCGAGTTGACCGCGGGCGAGCAGGTCTTCGCCATGGGATCGCTGCAGCGGGCTCACGATCCCGAGGCGGCGCAGGGTTACCGGGGACAGAGCACGCCGCTGGTGCTGCGCCCGCCAAAGAAGGGCCGCATGATGCTGGCCTCCGAGCCGCTGCAGGCCCGCTTCGAGCGCACCGCGCGCTTCCACATCATCTGGGTGATCGTATGGGGAATCATCCTGCTGATCTTCCAGCTGGTGGCATTCCGCTACCACGTGCGCCACTGGCTGGGCGAGACGGTCCACGCCGAGGTGATCCACAAGGAGAAATACACCTCGACGTCGGGCCAAAGGGGGGGGGCCACACCCCACTACGTCATCAAGTGCCAGGTCGGTGATCGGCAGTATGACGAAGAGCTGCAATCCGGCCAGTACCACGCCATAACGGTGGGAGACTCGGTCCCGGTTCGGCGCGTCCCGTGGTGGCCCAGCAACCAGCAGGTGGGCGCCACGGCCACGGTCTACTTCGCCTTGGGCCTCGTGTCGGTCATCCTGCTGCCCCTCGTCTTGGGTTTCCACCTCCGCATCGTCTACCGCAGGCGTCCCTGGTGGGACCACCGGCTGATCGATGGCGGTTCCGGGCCGCTGGCCGAGCCGAATGAATCGGGGGCCCCATCGGGCAGCGCCTAGGCCGGTCGCCGCCCCAGGAGGGTGGCGCCGGCTGGCAGCCCGCGGGAACACTAGTTGCTCAGCTTGAAGAGCATGGCGCCGATGCGCCTGAGCTTCTCTTGCTGCGGGCCGGGCCGAGGCCTGGACCCTAGCGGGTCAGTTAGAACCCACCGGTGGCCGGCACCGCCACTGGCTTGGCGGCATTGACGATGGCGCAGCGCACCGTGGTTGTGGCTTGGGTGGCGTTGGCGCGACCGCCGCCCTGTCGAAGCGGCGCGAAGAGCGATTCGGCAGCGCTCTGGATTGCTTCTACTCCCTTGGGCGGAACCGGGGTGGGCACGCCCACGTAGCTCGGTGAGGCCATCACCGTCCCAGCGGTGACGTTGTTGTCTGGGAAGGAGAGCTGGACGGCGACCTGGACGAGGGTCGACTGGCCTTCTGGTACGCCGAAGCGCCACGGTTTGCGAGCGAATTGGCTGCAGAACGGCGCGCTTCCCTGGCCGCCGTTGGGTCCGTAGCTGGACAGGGCCCACTGGTTCACGTCGACCACGGCGGCATCGTCGCCGGTGGTGGCAAACTGGATGCAGCGGTTCTGTGTCGGGTCCCAGCGCGAGCCCGTGGGGCAGGGCGAGAGCTTGCGGCACGCCTGCCCGTCCCAGCTCTCGTCAGGTGCGCAGGTCTGGTCGAGGGGCACACAGGCCGCGGTGTTGCCCTCGATGACCAGCTCGCTCCCTGGTGGGCAGCCGAGCTTCTCGCCCTCGCCCACCTCGACGCCGACGTTGCTGGCCACTTCGCTGACCTTCTCTCGCGGAATACAGGCGCCAGTCGCCTCGTCCAGCTCGGCGTCTGCCTCGCAGGTGATTCGCAGGCAGCCGGTGGGGCCATGGCGGAATCCGGTTCCGCAATAGGCGTCCGCAGCTGCCTGGGTCAGACACTGGCCTGCCACCGGCAGCCTGCCGACGATGCACTGGCAGCGCTTCTGGGTCGTGTCGTATTCGGCGCCGTCGACGCACGACGAGACGTGACAGCGACACACGCCGTTGGAGCAGACCTCGAGGAAACAGGTGTTCTTTGGACAGCCGGCAGTGCCTGCGAGCAGGAGCGCCAGCGTTACGATGATCCCTAGTTTGCCCATGGCGTAGACCAACCTAGCCCATTGTCAGGCTGCGGCCATCCCCGTCATTACTCGTGGTCGGTGCGGGGCCAGCGCGTTCTGCGACGGGGATCGCTACGGGTGGGCGCTACGGTCATGGGTCCTCAAAGTGCGCTTGGCCCCCGGCCGGTGCCTCCGCTACCGTAGGGACATGCTGAGGACCATGGGCGGAATCTGTTTGGCGGGGTTGCTGTTCTCCGCAGGGTGTTCGAGCAAGGTGGCGCTCAGGCCAGCGAAGAGCTGCGATGGCGGCAACATCGAAATGTGTCGCGAGAGCTGCGACCAGAACCAAGCGCGGGCGTGCTATCGGCTCGGGTGGTTCTACGAAGAGGGCGAGGGCGTCAAGCAGAGCCACAACAAGGCGGTCGAGCTCTATGGGCGGGCTTGTGACGCCAATATGGCCATCGCCTGCCGGGGCCTCGGCATCATGTACTGGCGTGGTAAGGCGGTGAAGCGCAGTCGCAAGAAGGCCATCACCTTCTACCAGAAGGCCTGTGGTCTCGGCTTGCCCGAGGCGTGCCCGACGCCCGAGATGTTGGCGGAAGCCGAAGGGCGCAAGCGATCGAGTGCCGGCGGCGGCTTTGGCGTGCAGGTCAAGGTAGGCCAGCCCGGCGGTTCCGAGAGCTCCGAGGCTCCGGCTCCCGAGTCCGGCGCCCCGCCCCCCTCCGAGTAACCTCACCCTTTCAGTGGCACGCCGACGAAGCGGCTGTTGCCGTTGCGCTCGATCCTGAAGAGCACCGAATCGCCAGCGCTCGCCTTCCCCAGAACCGCCCGCAGTGCTGCGACGTTGCGGACCTTGGCGCCGTTGATCTCGACGATGACGTCGCCAGGACGGAGGTCGTCGTGGGGCCTGGTGAGGCCGACGATGCGCACTCCTCCAGAGGACGCGTCCTCGACCTCGATGCCTAGCATCGATTCTCTCTGTGGTGGCGACTGCTTGCCCGCTCGGCGCGTGGGCGGACCATCCTCACCCTCGAGTTTGTCGAGGGTGGCGGATCGCTCGATCGTTTTGCCGTTCCGGAACAGCTCGATGGAGATGGCGGCGCCTGGTGCGTGCCGGGCCACGTTGCGGGGCAGCTCTTCGGCGCGGCGGATCTTCACGCCGTCGACTGCCAGAATCACGTCTCCAGGTTTGATCTTCGCCTTCGCCGCAGCGCTGCCTCTCATGACCTCGCTGACCAAGGCGCCCCGTGGTTGACCAAGCCCGAGCGCCTGGGCCAGGTGCTTGGTCACAGGCTGAAATGCCAGGCCGAGCTTCCCCCGCTGCACGTAGCCCCGGTCCTTGAGTTGGGACACCGTCTCTTTGAGCGCGTGGATCGGGATGGCGAAGCTGATGCCGTCTGCTCCGGCTCGGATTGCCGTGGCGATTCCCACCACCTCGCCCCTCAGGTTGAACAGTGGACCGCCACTGTTTCCAGGGTTGATCGATGCGTCGGTCTGGATGAAGTCGTCGTAAGGGCCGGCACCGATGGAGCGGGCCTTGGCGCTGACGATGCCCATCGTGACGGTGTGGCCCAGCCCAAAGGGATTGCCCACGGCGATCACCTGCTCGCCGACTCGCAGTGCGTCGCTGTCGCCGAGAGTCGCGGCGGGCAGGTTCTCGGCGCCGCCGATCTTGAGCAGTGCCAGATCGAGTCGGCGGTCGCGGCCCACCACCTCGGCGGTGAACTGGCGATCGTCCCGTAGCCGCACGGTCACCTCGTCGGCTCCCCGGACCACGTGGGCATTGGTGACCACGAAGCCTCTGGAATCAATGATGAAGCCCGTGCCGGCACCTTTACGCTGGTGGGGCATCTGTCGGGGCATTCCCTTGGGAAAGAAGAGGTTGAAGGGGCGCGGGCCCGACCGCATGCCACTCATGTTCTGAACGGTGGTGATGTTCACCACCATCGGGGCCACGTGTTCGACCAGATCAGCAATGGCCGACTGGGTGGGCACGCCGGCTTTTGCCGCGATTTGTAGGGTCGGCGTGGCGGCTTGGCCGGCTGCTTGCCCCGCGGCGCTGTGAACCGTCGGCTCGCTAGGCGGCTGAGCAGGGCC
>JAUVCD010000880.1 GCA_030590865.1 Myxococcales bacterium
GGCGACCCGACCCGAGGTGAGCGCAAGTGCTTGAAAGCCACGCCGTCGGGGGGCTGGGCGTTCTGGCCGGCGGCCGTCGCCCCCTCCGGGATGGGAACCTCATTGCAGCCGTCGGGTACGCAGGCGTCGTGGCAGTTGGACGATTCGTTGCGGAAGTCGACGGTCGTCAGCGGCGTATCCACCGCGGCGCGGTACACCGGCACGCTCCACTCGGTGAAGCTGTAGTACCAATTCGAGCTGTCTCAATCGACAATTCGCGCTCGCGGTGGCGCAGCTCAACGGGGCAGGGTGAGCCACTCGGCCTTGAGTCGGAAGTCGGGGCTGGTGCCGTCTTGATAGACGACGACGGCGTGGGTGGTATCGACCATCGTCAAGTCGACCGGGTAGACCGACGGCGCCTCTTGGGTGGCAAGGGTCATGGTGACGCCCGGCGTTCCGTCGGCGCCCAGGGTGGCCACATGGATTCGGTTCTTGATGCCGCTGGTGACCTCCATCCACAGCAGGGTGGCTTCGTCGTCCACCACCGCCAGCTGTGGGCTGTGCACCAAGCCGGTGGCGTTGAGCGGCTTGGGGGTTGCGCCTGGAGGCTGAACGACGATGTCGCTGCCATCGGTGTCCCAGACGGCCCAAGGGCCGGGGGCGAGGTGGGGGCGCGCGCCGGGATCGCCGAGCATGGTCGCCGTGCCCCCGAGGGTCGTCCACCAGGCCGCTGGTGCCGTCGAGGTGGTGGAGTCAATTTGCCACGCCACGTGCACGCCAGCCTCGTCAGCGGCCACTGAGATGGCGGTCTGCCCGAAGGCGGGATCGAGATCTGCGTCGCTGGCGTCGCCCTGCACAACGCCGTCGATGTCGAGCTCGACCACGAAGGCCTGGAACGCTGGGGCATCGTCGTGGCCCCAGGCACCGGCGAGCATCCAACCACCATTGATGGGGGCTAGGGACGGACTGATGGCGTTGCCCGTGACCGCCGCACCGTTACGCGTTGCGGCCAGCTCGATGGTGTCGGTGAGCGCGGCGCCGCTGAGGCTGAAGATTCGATAGCGAATATCGAGGTTGTTGGGTCCAGACCCGTTGTCGCTCACCCATGCCACGAGCAGCCGATCGCCGGACACGGACAGCACCGGGTCGAGCTCGTTGTCATCGGCTTGAGTGACTTCGATGGGCCCTGTGACGAGGGACCCATCACAGGCGAATGCGGCCAGCCAGACGTCGAAGAGCGAACCGCTGTCGGGGCGATTCCAGGCCATCCACAGATGGTCTCCGTCAAAGGTCGAGGTGCCGTGGATCTGGGTACTGGGGCCGTCGGGATCGGGCTCCGTGGTTCCATTGGCCCACTGGTCCCCACAGGACGGCCCACCGCCTGCGCCGCCACCGCCTGCACTTGTGCCGCCTGTATTTGTGCCGCCGGCACCGCCGGCATTGGTCGAGCTGCCAGGCGCGGTCACTGGCTCGTCGTCTGCACAAGCCACCAGTCCGACCGCCAAGATACAACCGAGGACCCACCTTCGTCGCATGGGTCTCACTCTAGCCACTCCACCGGCCCCTCGCACGCCTTCCAAGTGAGGGCGCCGCTGTGGGGGCGAGCTGAGGCGCGGGACTCGAGTCGTCGCTCCCGTGTGAACAATCCGCGCTAACTAGCCACCTGGCCGCTCTGCTATGTCTCGCCTTGGCCCAGGAGCGGGCAAGACTACGCCCGGCCCGATCAAGGAGGGCAGATCACGACCATGTCGGTTCAATCGTCGTCACATGCCCATGTCCACGTCGCGGTGGAACGACAGCCACACCGGCTGCTAGACCCAGCGGTGCGGTTCCGCCCCCTGAGCCTGCCCGAGATCGTTCGATTGGATTGGGCAGCGTTGCCGCGCAAGCTGGTCGAAGAGCTCACCCTGCACGCCACGATTTCACTCCAGCCCGGTCGCAGGGCGCTTCCCCTCTCTGACGGGCGTCCCTGCGTGCTGGAGGTCCCCGCCAACTGCCGGGCGACCTGCTCGCTGAAGATCACGACGGGCGAGGCCGGAGCTCGGATCGAGCAGATCGAGATCGATCTGTCCGAGCCGCTGGTGCTCGACAATGTCCTGTCGACCCTCGCGGAGATTCAAACCCTCTTCGAAGACCGTCTCGTCAAGGAGCTCCGCGAGAAGGTGGTCGCGGTGACGGATCTGGCGATCGCGGCGACGCCTCTCGGGTCGGTGTCCAAGCTCGCAGCGAGGATCCTGGACCATGGTTCGGGTCGGACGGGCCTCGAAGTGCTTCGGACCCTCTGGGAGGTCGGCAAGGACCAGCTCGATACGGTGAGTCAGATCCACCTCGAGCGGGCTGTGGCACAGGTCGAGCCGCGACGGGGCGGGGGCGAGCAGCTGCGGTTTCGGTTTAGCGGCCATGTCCTGGTGGCTGGCCGTATTCCGGTCCCCTTTCACGATGTGAGGCTAGCAGCGACGGTTTTGCCGCCTCTGCAAGCGTCACTCGAGGGCCTGCTGGCCGAGCAACCGCTGGCGTCGGCGGAGCTCGACATGGCTCGGATCCCCTATCGGTCTCTCGCTCGCGCCGCCCTCGACATGCTGGGGGAGCTGTCCATCGAAGTCGCAGGCCGAGCCAAGGCACCAGCGGTCTGCGTGGCCACGGAGACCTTCACCCGCTCAGCCCTGCGCGTCACCGCGTCCGTCCCGGGCTCTTGCGCCTTCGCCGGCGCGATCACGGGCAGCCTCGAGGACGGACGGTTGGCGATGAAGGCGGATGGGTTTGAGCTCGGCTTCGGCGACGACACGATGCAGATCGACGCGGAGGCGACAGCCACGCTCGATGAGTTGCTCGACGCTCTCGAACAGGGGCGCGTCGGCGACGTGCCTGCCTCTCGGATTTCGCTGGCCGCGCTGCGCCCGCCAAGGCTGGCTCGAGCGCCGAGCCAGCCCACTGCGACCATCACAATCACCCTGCGTGACGGCGCCAGCATCGGCCGGTCGGAGCTGAGCGTAGAGCACGAGCACCCCTTGGCGGTGGGGCGCACGAGCCTGTCGCTCCCACTCGAACAGGTCGTGCTGGCGGGACGATGCTGCGCCACGCTCGACGCAGCCAGCCGCCGGGTTTCGATCGACGTCCTGGAGCTGCGTTTCACGGGGGCGACCGCCGGCTCTCCAAGCGGAAGCCTCGCTGACGGCGGCT
>JAUVCD010000244.1 GCA_030590865.1 Myxococcales bacterium
TCTACTTCCTGACTCGCGACAAGACCACGGTGCTCCGCACCATCAACATGTTCGGCTGTGTGCCGACATCGGCGAGCAAGTTCAGCAGCAGCTCGGCCACCCTCGTATGTGCCGTGGACCGCATCGAGGAAGCCCTGGCACCGTCCGGAGCCGGCGCCGTAACCTCCCGCTGTGCGTCCAAATCGCTCCGGGTCACCATCGCCGGCGAGATCGTCCCAGTGCGCGAGTACAGCGGCGGCGTCCTGACCGCGGGAACGGCCGGCAAGCCGGTCTCCGTCTCCCCGCTCCGGCTCATCACCTGCATGACAGCCAAAGAGAAGGCGTTGCCCCAGGGGGTGAACAAGGTGGCGAACCAGGGCCAGAACGAGCGGTTCACCATCAAGATCCAACAGCTCGGCAAGAGCGGCAGCGTGAGCAAGACGCTCCTCTACGACAACTCTCTGCTCACCTCGCTGGACTACCCGACCCTGAGCGCCAGGAGCCGTGCCGTTCCGGCGAGGATCGTGACCTTCCAGCCGGAGATCCTGACGGTGAGCTGAGAGAGCGCAGCGGCGCTCACCGGCGCTGCGCCAACAAGAGCGGTTCCGCCGCGACCCCCGTGCGACCTCACCCGGGTTGACAGTGCGACCTCACCCGGGTTGACAGAACCAAAGTCCTTTCAAGCACTTGCGCTCAACTCGGGTCGGGTCGGGTCGCCAGTCGAGTCGCCGTGCTGCCTGGGGCGCTAGCTGATAAAGTGCTCGGTTGGAGGGCACCACATGAGCATGCGAATCACCCTGGCTTGCGTCGCCACGACGAGCGTTCTGGCCACCCTGCTTACAGCTTCCTGTGATGACGATGGGGAGACGCGAGTCTGTGACCCGGGGGCGACGCAGTCCTGCCTGTGTCAAGAGGACGCCGGCATACAGGTGTGCGGCAGCACCGGCGAAGGGTGGGGCCCCTGTGACTGCGGGTCTGGGACGGGCGGCTCGGCCGGCAACGGCGCCGGCGGAGCGGCCGGTGGCGCCGGCGCCAATGGGGGCTCGGGCGGCCTAGGTGGCTCCGGTGGCGCTGGCGGTGACGGTGGCGCTGGCGGCGCTGGTGGCGCCGGTGGCGCTGGTGGCGGCTGCTCCATCGAGACGGTCAACGGCGAGCGCGTGCAGCTCGACATGCACATCATGCTCGACCAGTCCGCTTCCATGGTCGACGATAGCAAGTGGTCGTCGGTGACGACTGCTTTGGCTGCCTTCCTGGCCTCCTCCCAGTCGGCGGGCACCGCCGTGGGTCTAGAGTATTTCCCCGTCCCCTGGATGACGGCGCCGACCCTTCCGAATCCCTGCGCCCAAGACAGCCAGTGCGGCCTCTATGGGCCCTGTGTGCCCAACTTATGGGTATGCAGCGGCTCGTACAGCGTGCCCGACTCGTGCAATCCCACGGACTACGACGGGGCCGACGTGCCCATCAGCCTGTTGCCGGCCGGGCAGAGCGCCCTTCAGAGCTCGCTCAACGGTCACAGTCCCACAGGTAGCACCACTCCGAGCCAACCCGCCCTGGAGGGGGCCATCAGCTATGCGACCACCTGGGCGCAGGCCAACCCGAGCGACCGGGTGGTTGTCGTATTGGCAACCGATGGCGAGCCGACCAATTGCACGTTCAATACCATTCAGGGCGCCGCTACCGCGGCGGGCCAGGGGGCGAGCGCCACGCCGCCAGTGAAGACCTTCGTCATCGGAATCGGCAACCAGCTGACCACGTTGGATGCGATCGCCCAGGCAGGAGACACGGGCCAGGCCTATCTCGTGTCCCCAGGCGGGGGTGCCACCCAGGGCGTGACCAATGCCCTGGACGACATCCGCGATTCGGCGGACTGCATGTTCCAGATCCCGGTCCCCCAGCAGGGGCCACAGAATTTCGCCCTGGTCAATGTGGTGCTCGTCGACAAGATCACCCCGAGCATCACCAAGACGGTCTTTCAGGTCACCTCGAGTAGCAACTGCCACGTCACCAACGGCGGTTGGTACTACGACGATCCCAATGCCCCACGGTCTATCGTCTTGTGCCCCGCGTCCTGCAGTGACGTCGGCCAAGGGGCAAGCTGGACGATGACCGTCGAGCTCGGCTGCCCAACGATGACCTAGCAGCGCGATGAGTCACTCTTAGACTCAGGCCAAGGTGCTGACCTTGGGCCTCGCTCAACCCGGGTGGAGTCGCACGGTCGGGTCGCCCGACCAAAACCACTGCGGTTGGGTACAATGATATTTCATCCCCTCGATTAGGTTGTTGCGGTTGGAGGCCGACACTCATGAAGCCCACTACCCTGCTCCTGTGCTCTGCGCTGCTCGCGGCATGCGTTGTGGCCTGTTCATCGGACGACGATCAGGCGTCCAGCTCGGCAACGGGCGGTACCGGTGGTGACGCCGGTGGCGGCGCCAGCGGTGGTGGTACCGGCGGTGGTGGCGCCGGCGGCGCTTCGGGTGGCGGTGGCGGTGGAGAGCCCGCCAACATCGACTCGCCCCTGGCCATCAACCTCGCGACCGTGACCTACTACTCCCGCCAGTGGACCTTCGTCGATCAGACCAAGCACGGCGGCGGTTTCGGCTACGCGGCCTCGCCTGGCGCGGCCGACGAGTATGGCTGGATCCAGTCGGGAGATGTGGGGCTCTTCCTCAACACCGGCTTGGATAGTCACTATCCCGGCGGAACCTATGTGGCGCTCTATGACGGCTCGGCCGATTTTTCGACCCTGGAGACCATCTGGGATTCCCAGGGGACACCCATCGCCAACGACGCCACCCTGAACGAGTCGCTCTCGGCACCAGGACGGCTCGTACTGGATGTGACGCCCACCAACAGCGGTTTCGTCCTGTCCTACGACAACATCGATGGCGGCGACCACGTTCGCAACCTTCGTATTGTGCCCGAGCCGTTCGAGGAGACCTACGCCGATCAGGTCTTCCACCCGACGTTTCTCGAGAGCATCGAGCGCTTCAGCACCCTCCGCTTCATGGGCATCATGCGGACCAATGGCTCCACGCAGAGCGCGTGGGAGGACCGGCCGCTGACCACCGACGCCCTTCAGGGGACGGACAAAGGGGTGGCGCTCGAACATCTGATTGCCCTGTCCAATCGCGTCCACGCCAACCCGTGGTTCAGCATTCCGCACCTGGCAACGGATGACTATGTGACCCAGTTCGCCCGGATGGTGCGAGATGAGCTCGATCCAACCCTGCAGGTCTACGTCGAGTACTCCAACGAAGTGTGGAACGGCGGATTCGAGCAGTACGCCTATGCAGAGACCCAGGGCGAGGCGACCGGGCTGGGGCAGGATCGGGACGCGGCGGATCGCTTCTACTGTCGACGCTCGCTGGAGATCTTCGACATCGTCGAAGCCGAGTTCGCCACCACCGGCCGCGAGGGGCTGGTTCGGGTGATCGCCTCGCAGAACAGCCCCTATTGGGCGTTGAGGATGATGGACTGGGTGGATCCTCAAACCGGGCTGCGCGCCATCGAGCGGGCCGACTACTGGGCCGTGGCGCCCTACTTCTGTGGCGGTCCTCCCGCCGATCCGGGATCGGTGGACGCGTTGCTGGATGTCTGCGAGGCCGACATCGTCGACACCTTGGCCAACGCCAAGGAGATTGGTGATGGCGCCCGTAGCTACGGTGTCCAGCTCATTGCCTACGAGGCGGGGCAGCACATTCGCAACGATGGGGCCAGCCCAGCAGCACAGACCATCTACAACCAGGCCAACGACGCCCCGCGGATGGGCGATCTCTACACGACCTATCTGAACCAGTGGCGCTCCGATGGGGGCCAGATGGTGGCCCTGTTCAGTCTCATCAGCGGCCAGAGCATCTATGGCCGCTGGGGGATCCTGTTAGCCCAGGATGATTTCACCTATCCCAAGTACGCCGCTGCGATGAGCTTCATCACCGACAACCCGGTGTGGTGGTGAGCTGACGGCACGGTTGCCGTCGTCATGCCGCCCGTCGCTGTCTACCCGCCCGGCGAAACCGACACCGGCGCCTCGAGGCCTGCCGACACGGCCTGGCAGACGGGCTCCTCTGAGCCGCACCCGCAGCTGTTGTAGCCGAGATCCTCGAAGATGCCGGGAGCGCCTTGGTAGCTCTCATTGTTGAGGTCGATGGCGTTGCACCGGATCGCGGAGGCCGCGAGCCCCGCAGGGGCACCAAAAACAGCCAAGCCGGCGCGGGCGCTCGATTCGACGAGACAGCTCGAGAGTGCGGCGCTCGCAGGGGCCGAATCGGCAATGACGACGAGCCCGTCGCCATACAGGCCATCGAAGGCCCGAGGCAAGGTGGAGCGCACGACCGTACCTTCGATGACGGCGTCCGAGCCCGCGACGTAGACACCGAACACGTGGCTCTGCTCGACGATCGAACCACGGAGCGTGACGTTGGCGCGATTCGCCGTGCTCGCGTCGAGCTGAATGCCGATACCCCGACCGAAGAACTGGTCCGAAACCTGGGGCAAGGTGGTGCGTACGACCGTGCCCTCGATGATGGCGTCAGAGGCGCCCACGAACACACCGAACACGTGGTTCTGCTCGACGAGCGATGCGCGGAGCGTGGCGTTCGCGCGCTCGCCCGTGTCCGCGGCGCGTTGAATGTTGATCCCCCGGCCCCCGGTCTGGTCCAAAGCCTGGGGTAAGGAGGAGCGCAGGACCGTGCCCTCGATGGTGGCGTCCGAGCCCGACACGTGCACACCCGACTGATGGTTTTGCTCGACGAGCGATGCCCGGAGCGTCAGGTTGGAGCGCTGGGACATGTCCGGTACGGGGTGAATGCTGATGCCCCGGCCGCTCGTTTGAGTGGAAGCCCGGGGCAAGGTGGTGCGCACGACCGTGCCCTCGATGGTGGCGTCCGAGCCCCACAGGTACACGCCGAAGTCGTGGTTCTGCTCGACGAGCGACCTGCGGAGGGTAACGTTGGCGCGTTCGGACGTTGCCGTGGAGTACTGAATGGCGATGCCCCGGCCGCTCGTCTGGTCCGAAAGCCGGGGCTGGGTGGTGCGCAGCACCGTGCCCTCGATGGTGGCCTCCGAGCCTGACACGTACACTCCAATGGCGTAGTTCTGCTCGAAAAGGGAGTCGGAGATGGTGACCGCGGTGGGTCCAAAGGTCTGCTGAACGTTGATACCCCTCGCTGCGTTGTCGTGCACCCACAGCCGGTCGAGCGCCACGTTATGCGAGCCCGAGACGACCAGCCCAGTAGTGGTCCCGCGGATGGCGAGACCGCGCACCTGAGTGCCATCCGCCCCGGTGCGGATGGCTAGCGCGGCCGGTGTCGGTGCGCTGCCGACGACCTCCACCGCAGCCGGGCACAGGCCCCAGAGCGTGACGGGCTTGCCGGCGATGTCGATGTTCTCCACGTAGCTGCCCGCCGCTATCGCCACCACCGCACCAGGTGCCGCCGCCGCGACGGCCTCACCGATGGTGACCCACGGTCGGTCCGCCGTGCCGTCGTTGCTGCCGCCAGTGTAGGCCGCGTCGACGTGCTCGGTGGAGCCATCGGTGGGAATGTCGCCCCACCGTCCCTGACCGCAGGGCGCCACCTCGCGGCAGACGTCGTCCCCCGGCACGGCCATCAACCCCGGCGGGCAGGGCTCGGGCGGTAGGATAGGCTCGCAGCCCAGGTCGTAGGGCTCGAACCCCTCGGCGCACAGGGCTGGCGGGACGCCGGCCGGCTGGCAGGTGCCATCCTCCAGGCCGAGACTTCCCGCCGGGCAGCCGTTGTCTTGCACCCCCGGAGCGAGGCAGCGCCCGTCATCGAGCAGCCGATCCGGGAGCAAGCAGTCCTCCGGGCCACCCTCCCCGGAGGGCGAGGACTCCCCCCCACAGGATAGGGAGCCGAGCACGAACACAGCGGCGAGTCGGCGCCACCCCACGACAGCCATCAAGAGCAGCATATCACGCGGGCCGAGGGCACCGACTCCGGTACCGTCTCCCGGCACGGCTACTCAGTTCGGCTCAGGCGGGTAGCTGCACCGCTTTGCGCCGCCGGGAAGATGCGGATCTCTGCGACATGCAATCGGTTTGAGCTCGATGTCGGTGCGGCCGTAATACATCGACGGGCAATCGCCGACTTGCCTGCATAGGGCACCGCGGGCGTTGCCCCACACGTCGAAGAGATCTCCGCACCGAAAGGTCTCGTCGTCTGAAGCGCCGTAGGCAAGGCAGGGATAGCCGGCGCAGTCGTCGGGTGAAGCACAGGCCATTCCGTGTGGGGATTGTTTCTCGCAATCGCCCTGCAGCGTCCCAGCCTGGTCGAGGCCAAAGGTACATATCGGAGTCTCCCCCGAGCAAACTTCATTCACGCAACGGACGCTGGTTGGCGCGCTGCAAAAGCCCGGATAGCCCGGCCTCGACTTCTTGAAACTGCAGGTCCTCGCACCGCGGCAGGAACTGCCGGGCATGCAGACTTCTCCGCCGAGTACCAAGGACTCCGGGCCGCCGCCGCAAAGGCCTCGCCATCCCTTACGTCGATCTTCACAACGAAACAGTGGGCGTGAAAACTGACCGGCGCCGGTTTCACAGCACAGCTGACCCACGGGGCAATCGGCCGCCTCGTCGCACGCCCTTTGGTTCTCTTTGTCGTGGTCACACGACTGGGCCTTGTCCTGACAGCGGCCCGTTGATAGGCCGAGGCAGCAGACTTCGCTGGATGCGTCGCATTCCGTCGTTCCGCAATGAATCTTTCCCGGCTTCGAACGCAATGGGATGTAACTCGCGCCCGGCACAGGCGCCGGCACCATTGGCACCGAAGCGTCCACCAGCGACGCGTCCGAGTGTATGACGGAAGGCGCAGGCGGGGCTAAGGTTGCCCGGGATGAGGCAATCGCGGAGCGCTGCGGTGAAGGACTGGATGGACTTCGAGCGCACGCGGCGACGAGAATCGCGCCCGCCGCCATTGGCAGCCCGGACATCACCATCGCAGAGAACGTGCACCGACGGAATCTGCGCGCGCTCAAGCGATACACCCACAACTTTCAAAGTGCGTGACCATTGACGTCATCGATCTGATGCGCTGTCGTTTCAGCAGTCAACACCCTGATGACTCAGCCGGGTCGCATAAGATGTCCCATGTGACCCCCTTCACCACCTGTGACGACACAAGCCTGCGGCCCACCCTTTCCAACAGGTAAGCTCGCATAGTGGCATGCAAGCAACAAGCCTACCCGGCGAGTGCTGTGCTACTTGCCCTCTACGCCTTCGATTGTCGTGACGTTGCCGAAGCTCGACATTCCCGGTGGGGCCAACCCCATCAGTGGCAATCCACTGACGATTCTAGCCACTGACCGAACCCAGGCAGCCGCTGCGATGACTCGGGGGGATTAGCTGGACCCGATGCGATTCACCGTCAGGATGGCCGCGTGATGACGCAGCTGGCTCACGGTGATGGTCCAGGTCGTCCACTTGACCGTTGCCGGACGTCCCGGCGAGATCTCCAAGGCGACATACTGGGCGCTATCCCCCACGCCGAATTGGAACCACAGGGTGGCCAGGTTGCTTGCCTCAGCGCGGTCCACTCGAAACTGTAGCGGGGTGCCCTCCAAGAGCACTTGGGTCAGCTGGAACAGCTCGAAGGGCTTACCGATGACGGGCCGCTCGAGCTGCACCGTGAGCGTCCGCTCACCCGCTGCCAACATGGTCAGCAGCGCGCCGTCCCGGAACGCCTGACCGGGCACCGAGGACACGAAGCGCGTGACCTGCTGTCCTCGTACCAGCTCCACGTGGCCGACCGTCGCAGCGCCTTCACCGTGCTCGTACTCGACTCGCTTGAACAGCAGAAATCCGTCGAGTCCACCGAGCTGGGACCGGTGCCCCTGCCGTAGCGTGATCGCCACCACGGTGGGCGCTCGCGGACTGTCTGGCAATGGCGCGCAGGTGACACTGGCGAGGGCTGCAACGATGATGCAGGCTCTGACATTCATGAAGCAACTAGCCTGCGCAGCAGCAAGGCGCTGGTCGTCAGCTTGGTCCAAAGGGCGCTCTGGGTGGTAACCGATGACACCTGTTCACTCCTGATGGGCCCCCTCACGGTGCCACGAAGCGATCGAAGAAATCGAGCATCGCCTCGTTGATCGGCGGCCAGGACCCATGCTGACCCGTGCCTTCGCAATACTGCACCTCGACGCCATCGGCACAGCCTCCGTAGACCACGCAACCGCCCGGCCCGGTGGTCCCCGGCAGGGTGCAGGACCCGCAGCCCGCCCACCACTCGGACGGCTCGAGCCCGAAGTCGGGCGTGGGAAAGAGACCATCGTTAGAGCTGTGGATCACCATCACCGGCAGCGGCGTCGGGCATTGCAAGCCAGCGAGGTTGGTGGCGCTCACGCCCGCGGCGCTCGGCGCAATGGCCGCTGGCCGCGGGTTGGTGACCTCGAACAGCCCGGTCACCGAGGCCATGCTGCCGCCATCCGAATGACCGGTGGTGTAGACGCGGCGCACGTCGATGCACCAGCGCGCGATGATCTGCTCCGGAACCTTGCCGGCGTCCTCGAACTCCGGATCACCGGAAGGAGCCACGTGGTTGAGATAAGCGATCACGTAGCCCCGGGCGGTGGCCGGTGCGGTCAGCCCGGTGAACTGCTCGGTCTGGGTCGGGTTGGTCACCCCAGCGGGCGCGTAGACCACGATGAGAGGGTAAGCGACGGTGGGGTCGTAGCCTGCGGGCGTGCGCACGTTGTAGTCCACGCCCATGGGGGTGAGCTCGCCCACAGCGCCCTCGATGGGACCGTCCTTGGTCCCCGGCGCGCAGTCGGCTTGGCTCCCACCGCTGCCGCCGGCGCCGCCGCCTCCCACGGCACCGCCCTGACCGCTTCCGCCTTGGGAGGTCTGCCCGCCACTGCCACCGCCGTCAGTTTCGTCCGTGCAACCAGTGACCCACAGCAGCGCGGCGACCGCGCCCATCCAGAAGCTCGTGTGGTTTGCCATGCTTGACCTCCCTTCAGCAATTGTCGCACAACCGTGCCACGGGGCTGGGGTGATTGTCGGCCGGCTCGACGAGGGGAATCGGTGGGACGACGCTTCCTGGTAGCTCTTGCGCTGCTCGTTGCGCTGCTCGTGGGGTGGAGCGCGGCCGAGGCGCGAGTCGTCACCGGTGACCCCTTCGTGGAACCGCTGGCTCTGGCGGGGACCTGGCACTATCTCGACCAGGACGTTTCGCCCGCCGAGGCGGCTGCGGCCAGGTTGTTGAGAGCTGAGCACTGCGAACGCTGGCATCGCTCGATCGCGGGCATCGCTCGATCGGCGGGCACCGTTGTGGTCGCCGCTCGGGTGGATCGTATAATGACTGGGCAAGCGGCTGGCAGGCGGCCGTTTCCCGCCTGACCAATCGGGGAGTTGGCCACTGGCATGGTCCCTGCAGCTCTCGCTGAGCGGCGAGCCAGTACACCCGACGACAACCCGTGATGATCCAGATCTTCCAGCGAGCGATGCCCTCGCGAGGGCTGCAGCGCACGGTGCTGCTTGCCCTGTTGGCGCTGTCGAGTGGCTGCAGCAGCGGGGAGACCGAGCCGATACCGCCCCAGCCGGCCGCCTGCGAAGAGCACGAGCTGGCACTGCCCGACGGTAGCTGCATCCGTCCGGGCGTGCCGCCTGACGGTTGCGCAGAGGGGTTCGTGCACGACGGCGTCTACGGTTGCGAGCCCATCCTGCCCGCCGAGTCGTGCCCGCCCGGGCTGATGGCGGTACCAGGCGAGGACACCTGCCGTGCCGTCATGGAGTGCGGACAGGAGCCGTGGGGTGATCTGCCGGTCGATGGAACGACCCAATACGTCGACGGCGCCTACGCTGGTGGTGACGCCGACGGCAGTGAGGCCAAGCCCTGGCCGACCATCGGAGAGGCAGTGACCGCCGCCGCGCCCGGCGCGCTCATCGCGGTGGCGGCCGGCAGCTACAGCGAGAACGTGCTCATCGTGGACAAGCCCGTGCGGCTCTGGGGCCGGTGCCCCGACCAAGTAGCGATCGAGGCGACCGGCCAGCCCGCCTACGATTGCCCGCTGGCCGCCGTGTGCATCCTCGAGGGCGCCGACGGGTCCGAGGTGGGGGGGCTCGCCCTGCACGGCGCGGGTCACGGCCTCGCGCTGTCGGGCTCCGAAGACGTGCTCGTCGACCGCGTCCGTCTGCACGACAATGCTGGATGGGGAATCGACGCCGAAGGGGTGCTCGGCCCCACCTCCATCGACGTCCGGGACTCGCTCATCGAGCAGAACCACGAGTACGGCCTGCTTGCCGTCATCGCGAACGTCACCGTGGACAGGTCAGTCGTGCGGTCCACCCTGCCCCGCACGTCCGACCAGCAATATGGGCGTGGCATCTACGCCGCTCGGGTGTGCTTCATCACGTCCACGGGTATGCAATGCGATTCGGTGACACCCTTGAGCGCCAGAGTGACCGGCTCGCTCATCGAGCACAACCATGACGCGGGTGTGTTCCTGGGCGGCTTGGACGGCACCGTGGACGGGTCGGTGGTGCGCGGGACGCTGCCCCGCGTGTCGGACCAGCAGTCCGGGCGCGGCATCGATATCGAGGCGGTGTGCTCTGAAATGCAGACCGAAGAGCAGTGCGACTCGACGACCGGCGCGACCGCCAGCGTGACCCGCTCGCTCATCGAAAACAACCACGACGTCGGCCTGTTCGCCATGGGCTCAGACATCACCTTGGACGGGTCGGTAGTGCGCGGGACGCTGCCCTGCGCGTTCGACCAAGGCCATGGGCCCGGCCTCATCACCCACCTCGGGTGGATGACCACGCCCGCGGGCCGGCAGTGGGATCTAGCCAAGCGCGGAAGCGCCAGCGTGACCCATTCACTCATCGAGCAGAACCACCAGATGGGCGTGCTCGTCTACGGTTCGGAGGCCACGGTGGACGCCACCGTCGTGCGCGCCACCCTGCCGCGCGCGTCCGACCAGCGGTACGGGCACGGCATCAGCGTCCAGCCCATTTGCCTCGACGCCTCAACGGGCCAGGACTGCCACGCTGCGGCACCCTCGAGTGCCCAGGTGACCCGTTCGCTCATCGAGCAAAACTACGAGTTCGGCTTGCTCGTCGTCAGCTCGGACGCCACCGTGGACGCATCGGTGGTGCGTGCCACCTTGCCGGGCGCCTTCGACGGCTTGTTCGGCGACGGCTTTGCGGTCGCCAGTGAGGCGGAGGCCGCCTCCGTAACCATGGCCAACCTGCTCATCGCCGACAGCGCCCGGGCGGGTGTGGGGAGCTTCGGCGCCTCCGTCTCGCTCGCCGACACGCACATTCGCTGCGCCGCATTCCCGCTCGCCGGCGATCCATTCCGCGGCCGCGACTTCGAGATCGCCGACCACGGCGGAAACCTGTGCGGCTGCCCCGCCGCCAATAGCACCTGCAAGCTGGTCAGCGCCGAACTCGAGCCGCCTGTCGTCTTGCCGGCGAACGAATGATGGGATCAGCCCGTCCCGCGCACCAACTTGCGACCTTGCGACCTCACCCTGACAGAACCAAAGTCCTTTCGAGCACTTGCGTTCAACCAGGGACGGGTCGCCTACCAGGGACGGGTCGCCTCTAGTCGGGTCGCCGCCGGGTCGGGTCGCCTGGCCGGCCGTTGGTTGCCACTGACGGGTTGCGCCAGCTCAATGGCGTGCGTCGCCAGCGCCGAGTCCACGGTCTGCACCGTGGCGGCGTGGTTCAGTAGATGAGCCGCAGCGACGGTCACTACTGCTGCGATAGCCGCGGTGGCGAGGATCGCTAGCCAGGGGATGGCGGGACGGACGACCGTAGGCTGCGGTGGGGCCAGACGGGGTCGTAGGTAGGTAATCCCGAGGCTCATCCAAGGCGGAGTGCAGCTCGTGAGGGTCGCGATGTCACCTTGCTTGCAGTACACGGGCAAAGGTGGCAGCGGGACGGGAGTGGGATGGTCCGGCCGGCTGCGTGCGTCGGGCGCCATCGATCCGAGGGTCAAGGTGGATTGGTTGGGCATGGGCCACCACTATGATGTGGCCCAGCTCTGGCTTTGGCCACGGGCGAGCAAGTCGGCGGCGGCTCAGACGCGGTTGAGCACGTTGTCGTCGTCTCTTTGGAAGGCCACTTGTCCCGGGTATGCCTGGGGGGCTGTCACTCGGCGCCCCCCCATTCTTCGCATGAAATGTGATCTGGTAATTCCCGCCGAGAGGGAATTGAGCGTTTTCGTGCCCATACTCGAGCTTCGGCGATGGCGCGCCGAACGGCGACGCTGAACGCTCAGGCCGGGGACGCGTTTCTCGTCAAGCTTGCCCCATGAGGTCAGCGCCTCGGCTTGGCCGGCACCCCGTCCGGCTTCATCGGCAGATGCCGCAACCCCATCCAAGCCAAAGCCGACAAATGACTGGCGACCTTGTCCACCGACGGTGACTGCGTCTCGGTCCACCACTGCCCGACGAAGGTCACCATTCCGATCAGTGCATGGGCGTAGATGGGCGCGTACTTCGGTGAGTAGCCAGCA
>JAUVCD010000174.1 GCA_030590865.1 Myxococcales bacterium
TGGATGGGGCTGACCGCGGCGGGACAGCTCCGTTCACTCGTATACGTCGTCAGATTTCTCGGGAGGCGAAGGCTCGTAGAGATCCGCTGGCGCCGGGGCAGGTCCCGGCCTCCCATAGATTTCCTCGGCCGGCTTGTCCGAATCGTAGACTTCCTCGGCCGGCTTGTCCGAGTCGTAGACTTCCTCGGCCGGCTTGTCGCTGTCATCTAGGCTGCCCGACCCCGCGGCCGACGTCGGCTCCGCGCGGGGCTCGGTGCCCAAGCGGTCGCCGGCAGCAGAGCGGTCCCTGGCGGCGGCTTCCGGGCTCGCTGAGGCCGTGGCCGGCGACGGCGCGGTTGCGCCCCAATGGGCAGGCACGATCGCTGGCGAGGCGGTTGCGTCGTCCGACGGCTGCGACGACGACGGAATCGACACCGGATCCGAGGGCGGCGTGCTGGGCGAGCGCATCACGAGCCACACGATGATCCCCACGGCCAGGGCCCCTGCGATCCACCACATGGCTTTGGGAAGCCGCGGCGGGCCGACCATCGGAAGGACCACCGTGCCGTCATCCTGCTCGGCCTCGAGCGAAGGCTCGGGTATCGAAGCGCTCTCAGAACCCTCGTCCCGCTCGTCATCGACCTGGGCCCTGTCGCAGTCCGCGGCGGCGGACGCGCTGTGGACGGACTCTGTCGCCGCGACGAGCGCCGCCGCCATGCTCTTGGCGGAGGCGAAGCGCTGATCGGCCTCAGGATGGAAGGCCCGCTCGAACCATGCGTCGAATTGTGGATCGGTACCGAGCTCGCTGGGTCGTTGCCACTGGAAGTTCGTGACGGCCATCATGATCGTTGGCACCGAGGCCCCGGCGAAGGGTCGCTGTCCGGTGATCATCTCGTAGGTGAGCACCGCGAGCGCCCAGAGGTCGGCGCTGGGCTCGGCCTCCTTGGCGCTCATGATCTGTTCCGGGCTCATGTAATGGGGCATGCCCACGAGCCATCCGGTGCGCGTCAGCTGCCCGTCCTCGCTAGCGTGCTTGGCGAGCCCGAAATCGATCACTTTGACCAGCTGCTCGTCCTCCACGGTCGACAGGAACACGTTGCTCGGCTTGATGTCGCGATGGACGACACCACACCTGTGGGCTGCGGACAGCCCCCTGGCGATCTGCGTGACGATGCCTGCCGTGGCCGTCGGGCTCACCCGACAGCGCGCCAGACGAGCCGCCAACGTCTCGCCGTCGAGCAACTCGAGCACGACATAGGGGACCCCGTTGGCCAGCGTCCCACAATCGTATAGCTCGACGACATGCGGGCTTCGAATCTTCGCCGCAGCCTTGGCCTCGATTTCGAATCGCTTGGCGATGTCGGGATGCTCGGCGCTCAAATCAGGCGCCATCACCTTGACCGCCACCTCGCGGTCCAACCGTTCGTCACGCGCCAGCCACACGCTCGCCGTGGCCCCGCTCCCCAACAGGCGAGTCAGACGCACACGCGACGATACCGCATAGCCCGCCGCCAGCTCGTTCTGCGGAATGCAGAGCTCTTCCAGCGCCACCGTGTGCATCCCGGGCACAGGCTCGACCTCGGGCGAAGAATCCAGGGCCGCCTCCGCGCCTGCAAAGTCACTGAACGCGCGCGCGAACGCCGCGATCCCGCCGATCAGCTGCCAATCGTCGCTGCCGTCGAGGCACGCCTGAGTGTCCGCGGGCACGCGGCCAGCTTCAATGCCGCGCAACAACAATTCAGTCGAAACCGGCCCGAGCAGATCGCGGTTCTCATTGCGAAGCAGCCACATGCCGCGAGGCTAACATGCGACCCGCAGACCAGGTGAGCCATGACAGTGGTCTAGAGTTCCTCGGCTCACCTCGGCTGTCTCACAGCGATGGCGCCCCCGATTTGCGCCAAAGTTCCGTTGCGGGAACTTTGGCGCATCGCCGAACAGGCCGCTTGTAGCGCCTATCCTCCGTGGGGCCGCGGTCACTACACCACGGTTAGCTGCTCCTCCCCCGCCGCCTCGTTGAGCTTCGGACGCTCCCACCACGGGCGGGGTCGTATGTAGCGCACGAGGCCGAACACGACCATGACCCCAATGGGAACGAACGTGCCGAAGAAGCCCAGATCGCCTGTGTCGTCACTCATGTCTACCGTCGGGGTCCTGCCCAGTTGGGCATAGGCCACCCAGCTCCGGGCGTAGAAGACCGGCACGCGCGCTCCGGGACCGAGCCCGACCGAGGGATGTACCCGGTCGCGAAACTGTGGCCCGGTCGCGTCGATTCGGAGGGTCACCACGTCGGTCTGGTAGTCAGACTCCTTGTCGCGGTGCACGACGACGAGCAGCAGGAGAAACCAGCGCAGATGTTTGAGCGTGCGCGCCTCGCGCTTCTCATTGTCGCGCGTACCTCCCACGAACGCACCCTCCAAGCGCCTTCATGAGCCCCGCACGGCTCCACCGCGCTTGCTTCAGGACTAGTGGGATCGGCTCGCGGGTGCCGCTTGTGGAATCAACTCGTCGTCCCCATAACGGTCCAGGTAGGGACCGAAGGTGCCGCTGCACCGCCCGACCCACCGACAATGCTGGCACTTGGGTGGCTTGACGAAGGGCTGATCGAGCACATAGACCTTGAGCACATCAGAGATGATCGTCCCACTGGGAATGGCCGGCTCTTGCACTTGGCTGGCGACACACAGCGGAAACCCGACGAGGCAACTGACCTCGGCCTTTGCCACGACGTCCGCATAGCGCGGGACGAGCTCGAGATAGGGTCGATTGGCGGCCTTCGGCCTAATGGGGATCACGCATAACGGCAGGCCCAACTCGCCTGTCACCAGCTGCTCCAAAGCGCCCAGGGACGGCAGATTATGACGTAGCAGATTGGCGTGCACGTGGACGTCGGCACCCAAGCTCTGCAGGGTGTCAATGGCGTCACGAGTAGCGGCGTAGCTGCCAGGCGATTGGGTGATTCCGTCGTGGATCTCCGGATCGGCAGCGTAGAGAGGCAGGCCATAGCCACCGACTCCCCCATCGACCAAGGCCCGAGCGCGGTCTGGGTCACGGAGCGCCGTCCCCGAGGTGAGCACATCGAAGCGAGTGAACCCACAGGCCCGTGCCTCGCTGAGGATGGCGTCGATGTCCGGATGGCCCAAGGGCTCGTTACCCGCCAAGCCGAGGCGAGTGAGCCCCACCTGACGATTCTCGCCGAGCCAGGTGACCACCTGGGCCAAAGGCGTGGGCTCGAGCGGCTTGGGAAGGCAGAACAGGCAGTCGTGGTAGCAGGGGTTCTCCAACATCAACATGGGCAAGCTCAGTAGCGCGGGCTGCCGCTTCATCACCTTGGCCTGGTGAGACAGCGGACGTCTGAGCACCCTGTCTTGGAGGGGGTTGTGATCCTGTTGCCGCACGGCCGGCGTCCCGATCTCGTCTAAGGTCTTCTGAATGCGTCGCGCCAGGTGCAGCTGCTCCTCCACCAAACGGCGCTCCGGAGCACCTTCGTCAGGATAGGCTCGCCGCAGCGCGACGAGGTTCTGCTCTCGGCTGGGCCGCAGCCCGTCAAAGGAGTCGATCTCGGCGACATGACCCAGGCGCAACACCGAGCGCAAGCCAGGCAGCAGTGCCTCACCGAAGAGGGCCGCATCGTCGTAGAGGGTGCCATCCACATCCATGATGATGTCGTTGCTCAACACCGTCGGCTCGGCAGCGCTGCCCAGGTTCTGCAGCCGAAAGCGAGGTCCGCTGGAGGCCTCGGCCAAAGCCGCACACTGCCGTAGCGACTCGCAATATTGGACCTGCGCCTCGTCGGTCCAGCCAGGACTGAGGGCATAACAGACCTGAATGTGCTCCGCGCCTAGACCGGCCACGTAGCTGACCCGGCGGGCCACGTCGGCGGCCCCCTCGGGGGTGACCACCAGATTCACGAAATAGTCCACGCCCGAGTGGATGAGCTGGCTGAGCTTTCGTTCGAGGATCGGGGTCGCAGCCGATGCAGCGCCAGCCAGCGGTCGATAGTGGGCCATCACGTCGGCAGGACCATCGAAGGAGAACATCACCTTGGCGCCGAATTCTCGCAAGAATGTGAGCAACTCGGCGTCAATGGACAGACCGCTAGTGGTAATCACGAACTTGAGCGTCTTGCCCTGCGAGGCCGCCAGCGCTGCGCCACGGCGGATGGTGCGCATCACCTCGCGACGACGCAGCAGGGGCTCGCCGCCGAAGAACTGCAGCTCCAGCTGTTGTTGGCGAGAGGACAGCAGCAGATCGACGCCCCGATCGAGCATCTCCGGCGCGACCTCACTATGCCCCAGCTTCACCGCGCAGTAGCGACAACGAAAGGGACATGCGGTCGTCGGGATGACCTCCAACCTCCCCGTCTCGGACCAGGGCGGAAACTCGTCGAGCTCCCGTCGCGCCGCCGTGAGCGCCACCGCATCATCCTCCACCGCTCGGGCAGCAGGCAGCGGCGCTGGATCTTCGAGTGGAACGATGAGGGTCACGTCGTGTTGGCTGCGATAACGCTTCTGCACCCCTGGACACCGATCAGCGAGAGCGCAGCGGTCACAGATGGGCAGGCGGACGAAGTGCTGGAGAAACTCGGCGAAATAGGCGTTCAGATCGAACTCGTCGACGATCGCCGTATCGATATCGTGAGGCTCAGCCTCGACACCCGGCAGATCGGCAAAGATGCAGGGAGGAAAGCCTCGCCACAGAACCGTGGCGCGCTCGAGCCCTGGGTCTTCAGCGATGGCGCGGGCCACTGCAACCACCTGGCGGTGGGCGAGCGCCTCGGGAAAGGACTCGGAGAGCATCGGATCGCCGATCAAGAACTGCCCCACCCCTCGGTCGGTCAAATCCTGCACCGTGGCGACCATGCCGTCGGCATTGGAAGGACACAGCAAGGTGTTGATGCGCACCAGCAACGAGCCCTGCTCCCTGGCCAGGGCCAGCAAGTTGTCGAGCCCCGCTAGCGTCTCGGCGAGACTGCCTGGCGTCGCCGTCAAGTGGTCATGGATCACCGGGCGGACGTCATAGACAGTAACGCAAGCCTCCGTCAGACCAGCGGCCACTAGATCGCCAGCCAACTGCGGATCAGACAACCGCCTACCATTGGTGATCACGCCAATCTGCTCGAACCCAAGAGCACGACAGCGGGCGACGATGGCCACCACGTCGTCCAGCTGAGTCACCTCGCCACCGGTCAGCACGACGCGAGCCGAATGCTGCCGAATGGCGCCCAGGCGCTCATCGAGCTGGTCGCGGGAACGCAAGGTGAGGTGGCGCAGGGTGGTCCGCGGGCAGAAGCGACACTGGTTGTTGCACGTCAGGGTGACGGTGATGTCCGAGCGAGAGCGAGCAGGATCTCGAGAGGTGCCAGTCATCGGTGCAGCTCCTCGCGCTCAGCCGTCGTCCCGTCGGGTCACCGGCTCGAACTCGTCCCAACCGAAGTGCTCCGGGTACTCGCGCCAGGGCCCCTCACACTCGGCGTTGTAACGGCACTGCGGGCACATGGGTCCTTTGGCCTTGCCTTCCTGCAGCCTGAACTCGGTGTAGTCATCGATCACCTGATCGGCATCGAAGATCTTGGTGCGAGGAATGATGGCCTCCGCCGCCAGCTCTTCCATGCCCGGCAAGAAGCACAACGGGATAGCCTCGGTCATGCATCGCACGCCGGCGCGCAAGCCAATGGCGAGCGCCCGGGTCACCTGGGGACCTACCTCGCTCAGCCGGGGCACGATGGTGGCAAAGCTCTCAGCCGCCGACCCCAGAGCGTGCACGAAAGCAAGTTGGAATTGGTCCACTTCGAGCGCCACGAGCAGCCGTGCCAGCTCAGGCAAGTGGGGCACATTGGCTTGCACGATGACCGAGTTGACGATGACCGGCAAACCGAGCCGCTTGACCTGTCGCACACCTTTCACCGTCTGCCGGAAGGACCCAGGCGAGCGGGTGAGCTCGTCGTGAATGGCCGCGGTAGGCCCATGAATCGCCGGCCCAAACTCGGTCACCCCCGCGGCCTGCAGACGTTCGACGAATGGACGATGGCTCAGCATGCGGCCGTTGGTTTGTAGCTGGATCACCCGAAAGCCCAGGTCCCGCGCATGGCGCACCAGCTCGGGCAGGTCGTCGCGGATGGTGATCTCGCCGCCAGTGAGCACCAGCTCATCGGCGTCCCGGCGGCCCGCGGTGAGCAGCGCCTTGACCTCCACCGTCGTCTTGTCAGGAAACTGGCTGCGCTTGTCCCCTTGCACGCAGAACCGACAGCGGTTGTTGCACTGAAAGCCTGCCTTCACGTCGATGCGACGAAGCTTGGACATAGTCGGTTGCTGCACCATCCACCAAGGCAGAGCAGTAGCAGAGCGGTGACTGGGCACCGAAGGCCGAGCGCGCGCTTTCCTTGCTGAAAACCGCTCGGAGCAAGATTAACGTCAATCCCCATGACCGGCAACTCGCCGCCTGACACCGGCTCGGTGGACAGCGATCACCTCACCAAGGGGCTGCTGCGTCTCACCATGGCCTGCAACGAGCAGTGCCGGTTCTGCAACCTGCCCGTCGAAGATGATGCCACTCAGGCACTAGGTGACGCCGAGGCAAGAGCGGCGGTCCAAGCCTTCGCCGCCGCTGGACAGCGGACCCTGACGCTATCGGGTGGCGAGCCCACGGTGCAGCGCAAGCGACTGATCGACTGGGTGAAGACAGCGCGAGCACAAGGCATTCCATTCGTCGAGCTGCAGACCAACGCCGTGCTGCTCGACGACGACTATGCTGAAGCATTGCGCGCCGCCGGCCTCACCTCGGCATTCGTGGCCTTGCTGTCCCACGATCCTGCGATCCACGATGATCTCATGGGGCGGACTGGGGCGCATGCCGCCTGTCTGGCAGGCATCGACGCCCTGCTGAATGCCGCTATCCACGTCACCCTCAACCCGGTGCTCACCTATTCAATGCAGTCGTTGGTGGGAGACTACGTGAGCTACGTGAGCACGCGGCTCACCAGAGTGTCCTCGATATCTCTCTCAGTGGTGCAGCCTCACGGGCGTGCGGCGGATCACCTCGACCTGCTCCCTGACTATGGGGTGCTCGCCGAGTCGGTGCGGCTGGCACAACGTCACGCCGAGGACGCTGGCATCGAGCTACTCAACCCCTATTGTGGCCTCCCGCTTTGCGCCGGTTGGGAGCGCGCCACCGAGCGGTGCGTCGAGGCGGTCGAAGCGCTCGCCGCGAGGCGAAAAGAGCACCCGTCGGTGCCCGGGCTGACTAATCGGGGAGACAAGCGGCACGGCGAGCCCTGCAGAGCTTGTGCCTGGCGAACCCGCTGCGGCGGCGCGTGGCACGCCTATTGGGAGCATCGGTCTGGCCAGGGCCTGAAGCCACCGGAGCTGCGGCTCGAGCCATGGGAACCTGAGGCCCACACCGCTGCGGGACAGACGATCGTGCAAACCCACAACGGAGTGACGGCCGAGACGATAGCGAGCCTGGCGGCGGCCACTACGCCGACAGTCTGGCTGGCGACCCAGCGACTCGACCATGGTGACGGCCTGCGGCTCAGCTCGGCAGGTTGCACTGATCTGGCCTTGCTCACCGACCTCCAGCAATGGTCCGAACACAGCGCCACAGGTCGGGACACGATTCGAGAGCTGAGGCAGATTGTGCGCCGCAACGAGGTGCTGCCACCACAGCTGAAACTGCGGACGACGCTGGGGCTCGAGCCCTCCAGGTCTTTTGAACGATGCTATGGGGCAGTGCGACTCGCAACGGCCCTCGGCGTGGACGCCATCCGGCTGTTGGCTCCCCCTGGGGACCGCTGGACTCGCTTCCTTGCCGCTCTCCGGTCCGAACACGAAGGACTCGACGTCACCTTGGTAGAGACCCCGAAGCCATGAAGAACCCAGATCCCACGACGAAGGGAGGCGACTGGCCCGTGCCAGCCACCGACTGGTGTGAGTCGAGGCTGGTGGTCACGGCTCGAACCCGTCAGCCGACGCGCTTGGACGAGTGGCCCGTCGATGCTCCACCGCCCGACCCGCCCATTTCCGAGCTCACCGCACTGGCACAGCAGGCCCCAGCGGGCTCAGGGCTGTGGATTGCCGGCGGAGAGCCCACTTTGCGAGGCGATCTGCCCGCCCTCGTCACCGCGCTGGCCGGGCCACAGTCAGGTGGCTTGGGCTTGCGCACCGACGGGCTCGCCCTCGCCAATCCGACCGCTTTGGCGCCGCTGGTCGACGGGGGCTTGGAACGGGTGAGACTGTTCCTTCACTCGCCACGGCCCGAGGCTCACGACTGGCTCGTGAAGCAGCCTGGTGCGACACGCCAAGTCATTCGCGCCCTGCGCGCCTGCGCGACCGCCGGCCTGGCGGTTGAGCTGGAGGCCACCATCACGCGACCCACCATGAGCCATCTGGTCGATCTGGTCGAGCTGGCATCCCGGCTGGACATTGGCGACCTGCACCTGCGCCGGCTCGTGGCCCGCGGACCGGCAGCCGACGCCACCCTCATGCTGGCGGCACGCTTTGCCTTGCTCGAGCACCATCTGCAGGAGGCAGTGACCGCGGCGGCCGCTGGGAGGGTGCGCTTGTTCCTCCACGGCCATCCCCCGTGCACCGTGCCGAGTGCGGACCGCTATCGCGTGCCGCCACAAAAGGTGGGCTGGCTGGTGCCCGAAGCGAGCCGCTGGCGGCCGGTCAGCGACCTGCTGGCAAAGGCCCCACCCCAAGCTCGATGCCAGAACTGCCCAGGGCTTCCCCAGTGTGACGGCGCCCCAGCAGACTATGTGGCCCAGTTCGGGTGGAGTGAGCTCTCGCCAGGCGCCCTGACCACCTGACGCTCCCTCCGAGCAGCGGTCAGGCTCGCTTCCGAAGCCGCCGGTCGCGGCGTGCCTGAGCCGCCGCCACCTCGGCATCCAGGTGGTCGTCGCCACAGTGGGCCAGGTACTCGCGGTAGGTCCCGCGGTAATCCTCCAGGCCATCGGGCCTGATCTCGATGATACGAGTCGCCAGCTGCTCGACGAACCAGCGGTTGTGGGAGACGAAGATCAGCGTGCCCTGGTAATCGAGCAGCCCGGCGGACAACGCCTCGATGCCTTCGAAGTCGAGATGGTTGGTAGGCTCATCAAGCACCAGAACGTTGGGTAGCAACAGCCCTAGCTGGGCCAAGACCAGACGGGTCGACTCGCCGCCCGACAGGCTCTTGACGCGCTTTTCCACGTCATCACGGTGAAACAGCACCTGGGCGAGCTTGCCGCGGATGAAGCCCTCGTGGCGCTCTTGGGCGAAGCGCCACAGCCAGCTGAGCACGGTCTCGCCGTCCCCTGCCTCCAGCGCCTCGTGGTCTTGGCTGAAGTAGCCTGGCCTCACCTCGTAGCCCCACTCGAACACGCCACCATCGGGCTCGACCAGTCCCATGGCGATCTTGAGCAGCGTCGACTTGCCGATCCCGTTGGGACCGATGATGGCGAGCCGGTCGCCGCGCTCGACCAACAGCGACACGTCGCTGAGCACCTGTTTGTCGCCGAAGGCTTTGCTCACCCCCTCGAGAGGCAACACGGTGCGGCCACTGGGGCGAACCTGCTCGAACCGGAAGGTCGGGTGGCGACGCGAGCTCTGGGGCAACGTCTCGATGACGATCTTGGCGATGCGCTTGGCTTTGCTGTTGGCTTGGCGAGCCTTGTTCGCCTGAGCTTTGAAGCGGTCGATGAAGGCCTTCTGCTCCTTGATCTCAGCCTGACGCTTGTCGATCTCCGTCTCCTGCCGCTGCCGGTGCTCGGCCTTGGCACGCTCGAAGGCGTCGTAATCCCCTGGGTAGAGATTGACCTGCTCGTTGTCGACGTCGACGATGTGGGTGCAAATAGCATTGAGAAAGCGGCGGTCGTGAGACACCACCAGCACGACACCGCGGTGCTTGACCAAGAACTTCTCGAGCCAGCGAATGGAGAGGATGTCGAGGTGGTTGTTCGGCTCGTCGAGCAGCAGAATGTCAGGCTGCATCGCGAGGGTCTGCGCCAGTAGGACGCGCAGCTTGTAGCCGCCAGAGAGCACCCGCATGGGTTCGCGGTGCGTGGCCGCAGGGATGTTGAGGCCCTCGAGCAGCTCGGCGGCCAGCGCCTCTTGGCTGTACCCATCGTGCTTCATTACGATGTCCTCGAGCTCGGCGTAGCGGTCGCCGTCGAAGCCATCGGTGGCCGTGGCCGCCAAGAGCGCCTCCTTCTCGATCATCGCATCGTAGAGCTCGCGGTTTCCCATCAGCACCACGTCGATGATGGGCACCTCTTCGTAGGCGAAGTGATCCTGCTTCAGCCAGCCGACCACGGCACGATTGGCGAAAGTGACCTCGCCGTCCGAGGCCTCTTCCTCACCGGCGATGATCCGAAGGATGGTGGACTTGCCCGAGCCGTTGGCGCCGACGATGCCGTAGCGGCACCCTGGATTGAAGGTGAGGGCCGCCCCTGCAAAGAGCGTCTGCGCTCCGTGCTGCTTTCCGAGGTTGCTGATACTGAGCATGGGGTCGAGCCTGCCTATCCCACCTTGCGGGCCGCATGGCTACTCGCGCAAGGGGGGCCACGTCAAGGCCACATCGCTGCATCCGCAGCCCGACGACAGCCACCAAGCCCAGCCCCTCCACACCACTACCGCTTCGAATCCGCTCAATCAGGTAGGGCCATGGGCAATGCACGCCACGGTGCCAGCTCTTCGAAGACGGCGCTGAGGATGGGTCAGCCGCCCTTTGCGAAGGGGTCATCCAAGGGGTCAGGTCTAATCACTTGATACTTGGTTACCCTGGTCGCCCAGCCACTCAGACATCCACGTGTCGCTCGGAGCAGGGCCATCGAACCGACGGAAAGGGCTCATCGTATTGGCCACTTGCACCGGGCTCATCTCAAGTTCTTGGCCCACCTGCCGATAGGTGAGGCCGGCCGAACACCACGCTGCTATGTCACCGCCATGATTGGAAAAGTGCTCGCGGTCTGCGCATGTGGGCTAGTCGTTTCAGGCTGCTGTTCCCTCTTCGGGGACAAGAGTGACTCAGACGAGTCAGAGGAGTCGGAAGAGTCCGACTCGCCGAAGAAGAAGAAGAAGAAGAAGAAGGCCAAAGCGACCGCGGCAGGAGACGTCTCTGCAACAGACATGGCCGCCATGAGGGCAAAGCTCGACTGCTCAGATCGAGTCGAGGGCTACTACTGCAAAGCCCTGGACCGCTTCGCGTCCGGCAAGGCACCGACCATCAGGTCCGGCACGTTCTTCTATCCTGGACTGGCCCTCAACGTAAAAACTACCAAGGCAAAGGTGACGATCGAGGAGGCGAGCTATTACGTCGCCCAACCAGGAGCCGCTGCCTTCGACTCCATCATCCCGGAGACGGACCAAGAGAAGCAGCAACGGAAGACCTATTTCGGCTACTTCCACGGAGGAAAGCTCCCTCCGAGCACCGACCCCCTGGTGAAGTTCTGCAAGACCCTGTCGACGTCAGTGGTCGTGCCCACCAAGGCCGTGGGCAAGTCACTGCGGTTCAAGCGCCCCCTCAAGACCGGGCACACCAATACCATCTACGTGCGAGAGTCCCCCGAAGACCTGGTGGTAATCGAGATTGCTCCCAAGCCCTTGCGGCTGAAGTTCTTCTTCGTAGGAGCGTTCCCCAAGGCCTTGAAGACGGCGCAGAGTAAATAGCAGGCAACTGAGAGTGGACAAGAATGGGTGAGCGCTCCCACATGACCAAGGGTTTGGCTGCCCGGCGGGAGTGGTCGGTCGACGGGGACCATTGGGGTAGCTTGTGAGATCGGCAGCGATTCTGGTCCTTGCTTTCGCGGTCCTGTCGATAAAATGCGGGGCCGGTCGTGGGTCGTTCTCAGAGCGGCCAGACGATCCGAGCGTCGAGCCGCCAGCTTCGGCAACAGCGAAACGACAGGACACCCCTGGCCACGCCACGAGTGTCACCTCGCCACAGGACGCCGGAATCGAAGAAGGTCTGCCGGTCGCCGATCCACAAGCTTCGATGCCTAGCAAGCCGCCCGCTGTACCGACTGACGCCAGTGGCGCTGATGAAGCGACCGAAGCCATATCTCGGCCACCGCCAGATGAGCGCCTGCTCCCTGCGGGACGCAGCTGGCATTGCTTCAACTGGGTCCACCATGAGGACTTTGGCCACCAGTGCCATCGGGCCAAGTGGCTATGTCGGCAGAAGCGGCAGAGCTATGCCCGGGACACCGCGCCATGCTCAGCCGCGAAGAAGGCCGCTTGCTTCACCGACCGCCGGAGCTATCGCTGCTTCCCCTCGCTCTGGGAGTGCGAGCGAGATCTGGTCATGTTTTCCCCGCAGCAGCCGCCGCACTGGTCGCGCTGCGAGTGGTACTGAAGAGTCAACCGGGCTCAGGCTCACAGGCCATGAGATCGGTATCGCTCACCGACACGCAACTGCTTCCCGAAGGGCACCAGGTCGAGTCGCAGGTCGTGCCCTCGGGGCAGTAGTGCTCCGTCCCGCACACCAACAGACAGCGCCGTGCTCCTCCTTGGATGGGCTTGCATACCGTGTCGATCGGGCATTGCGCAGTGCTGCCCTCGTCTTGGCACTCAGAGGTGCAGTAGCCGCCGGCCGGGCCGAGGTAGCACTCATTCGTCGGGCAGTCGGCGTCCTCAGTGCAGGCGTTGCCAATGCCGTCGGGGTGGTCGCTACCGTCATAGTCCCGGTCGTCATCATCACCACAAGCCACGCCGGCTAGCGGGATCAGCAAGCCGAGCAGCAGAGCCGTTCGCGGTCGAAACTGGGCATGGGCTCTTCTCATCGTTTTCTCCTCGCCAGTGACCAAACCAATCAGGCAGGCCGATATAGTGGCGTATAAGCAACGGTCACGTCCCGCCATGGCCGCGCTACTTACCCTACACCTACACCCCATCGAATGGGTTGTTCTCTCCTGCCGTGGACTCAGCCTGGTCACACTCTGGGGCGCTGGACCGATGAGATGGCCATGGAGCAGACAACGCCTTCCTTCAAAGCCCGGCTCGGCCGCGTCGCGGCCTGGATGGCTCGAATAAGCCTCGCCGATCCCGCTCGACGAATTCTCACCGCCAGCCTGCTGCTGTCTTTCTGCTGCTGGCTCAGCTGCACCGGACAAGCGAGGACTCCCGTGCAGCCGGAAGCAGGCACGGTGCACCTCGAGGTCATGACGTACAACCTGAACTACGGCTTGGCTGGCGACACCGCAGGGATCGAGGCCATTGCCGCGGTCAACGCCGACATTGTGTTCCTCCAGGAGACGACGGCTGACTGGGAGCGGGCGCTGCGGAAACAGCTGGGCAACCGGTATCCCCACGTTGCATTTCGCCACTGCTGCGGCGCTGGCGGCCTCGGTGTGCTGTCGAAGCTACCCTTTGTGGAGCACGACTACGTGCAGTCTACGGCGGGTTGGTTTCCCGCCTGGCGGCTCATCGTGCAAAGCCCCTTGGGAGCATTGCAGGTGCTCCAGCTACACCTGCGGCCTCAGGTGAGTGACAGCGGCAGCGTGATCTCCGGCTACTTCCAAACGCCTGCCATCCGTCGGGCCGAGATAGAACAATTTCACCCACTGCTCGACCCCGATCTTCCCACCTTGGTAGTCGGTGATCTCAACGAGAACCACCACGGACGGGCGGTGGCCTTTCTGAAGCAGAAGGGCTTTCGCAGCGCGCTCTCCGAGTTCCCTGGCTCACAGCAGACATGGCGCTGGACGACCTCCCTGGGAACCGTCCGAGCCGAGCTCGACCACCTGCTCTACGACGACCGGCTCGAGCCTCTGGAGGTCAAGGTCGTGGACGCCGGCCGCTCCGATCACCTGCCTGTGGTGGGCACATTCCAGTTGGCGAAGCGGTCCCCGGACGCCGCAGCGGACAGTAGCGCTGCACGTGCCGGCCGACGACGAGCTCCTTCCGACGGGCCGTCAGGCTCTGCGCATCGCTCGAGCCGCGCCGAGCTTGCTCCAGTCAACGGCGTTGTCCTGGTTACATCGACCGAATCTCGTACACCCGGATGCTTGCGATGAAGGGGCAGCTCGCGGCCATCTTCTCCGCCTCATCGAGGCTCTCGGCTTGGACGACGTTGTAGCCCGTGATGGACTCCATGCTCATCGGCAGCTCTTTGGTGCCCTCTTTCGAGACGTCCCGCCCAGCGGCAAAGCCCCCAGCGTCGACCGTCTTTTCCTTGATGGACTCGAACCACGCACCCCAGGCCTGCATGATCTCGGGGGTGGGTTTCTCGAAGCCATAGTGGAGGAATAGAAACTTCTTCATGGTGGCTCTCCTGCTGCTCGGCACGTCGTTCGTGCCCACAGGATGATCACTGGATGTGGACGGCGCAACGGCCCGCCGCCCGTCACGACACTCGCCGCCACAATAGAACGTCGGCGACTCGGCCTCCGTGCCCGGCTCATACCAACAGCTAGCGGTGCCCCCGTCGGCGCCAGGGCCAGCCTGGGCGGGGACTGTGGTGTATCATTGCCTAACAATCGGAGGACCGATGAAGCACAGCGACGGCCACCAAGACCCCAGCCGAACGGCGATCCTCCAGCGGCGTGCTCTATTGGTGAAGGCAGCCCTGTCGGGCATGTCGGCCGCCGCCATGGCGGGCTGCGTCGCGAGCTCCGAGCCATGCCTGCTCTGTGCTGAGCCGGGATGTGGCGCCCCCGGCGGCACCACTGCAACGGGTGGCGAAGGTGGCGTCGCCGGAGGCGGAGGCATGGGCGCAAGCGGCGGCCAAGGC
>JAUVCD010000538.1 GCA_030590865.1 Myxococcales bacterium
TCTTCTCGATGAAATAGGCGTCCGCGTCGGGCGTGCAGGGCCCATTGGCGCCCTCGGCGATTAGCTTCACCTGCGGGCTGATGCGCTCGACGTTCCCCTTGGTGATGGACGCTTCAATGGCCGCCGGGATCAGCAGGTCCACGTCTTTGCTCAACCAGGCGTCGCCATCCTCCACCGAGATGCCTGCGGCGCGCGCCTTGGTTTTGTCGATAGTGCCGTAGATGTCGGTGATGGACTGGAGGTAGACCGGGTCGAGGCCATCGGCGTGAGCATAGGTGTATGACGTTCGGTCGTGTCGGTCCCAGCAGGAGACGGCGACCACCTTGCCACCGAGCAGCTCGATGAACGTCCTGGCCGCGTATTGGGCCACATTGCCGAACCCGTGGAGCGATGCCGTGCACTCGGTAGGATCGATTGCCAGGCGCTTGAGCGCCTCGCGGACCGTGATGATGACGCCGTAACCTGTGGCTTCGGTGCGCCCCTTCGAGCCCCCGCTTCCCACCGGCTTGCCGGTGATGACCCCAGGGGTGAACTCGCCGATGAGCTTGGTGTACTGGTCCATCATCCAGCCCATCATGCGGGCGGTGGTGCCTACATCAGGGGCCGGGATGTCGAGTCGCGGCCCGATGTTGCGCCACATCTGGTCGATCCAGCCGCGGCACAGCCGTTGCTTTTCCGAGTCGGTGAGCGTGGCCGGATCGACGATGACGCCACCTTTGCCGCCGCCGAGCGGAATGTCCGCGACCGCGCATTTCCAGGTCATCCAGGTGGCCAGGGCGCGGACGGTGTCGATGGTCTCGTCGGGGTGGAAGCGGATCCCGCCCTTACAGGGGCCGCGCGCGTCGTTGTGTTGCACCCGGTAGCCCCGGAACACCTGCATGGTGCCGTCATCCATCTGCACCGGGATCTGCACGTGGAATTCACGCAAGGGCCAGCGCAAGATTTTGGTGACGTTGTCCGATAGTTGCAGCTCTGCGGCCACTTCGTCGAACTGCCGCTGGGCCATCTTGAAGGGATTGAATTGTGGAGACACGACTAGACTCGTTGCGGCCACCGGGAGCCGCCCAAAGGGACATGAAAAGGGATGAGTGGAGACGATGACACGAACGATCTGGCACCGCAAACGAGGGTGCTGAAGGCTCAGGGTGGAGCCCGCCTCTGGTGGTCCCAGAGCCGCTGATGGGACGATGGATTGAGCGGCTCAGTGGCCGAAGACGAGCTTGCCGCCGAGCATGCCGAGCCGACTGACCAGCCCGCTGCCCACGACCAGGAAGCCGGAATAGATGGCGATCTCGGTGCTCGTGTCTGGAGCTTGGTTCCAGCCGATCGACAGTCGCCACCCCACCGTGGCCAGGCCGACGGCCATCAGGACCCAGCTCCATAGTTTCTTTTCGGGAAATACTCCGGTGGTGGTGGTGCCAAACCGATGGCCGGCGTCAGACCAGCCGGCGAAGAAGGTGGCTGGGGCAGCGGCCATGGCCACCATCATCAAGTAGAAGCTGGTGCGCTCGAGCGAGGGGTCGCCCACCGTCAGATAGGCGACCCAAGCGACCAGCGCTAGGGGGAGCGACCCGTTGGGGAAATGGGCCATCACCGGATGCAAATGGAGCTTCTCGATGAGCCCACCGATGCCCCGATGGTGGTGCTCGGGAGACTTGGATTCAGCGGTGAAGGCATCCTGTCCAGCGCCGCAGACGGGGCACAGGTCCGGTGGCTCGGATCCTGAGTGGATGTAGTTGCAGATGGTGCACCGCCAGCGATCGGCTTGGGCGGTTGATGGTTTGGGATCCGCTACCGCGGCGGCCTCTTTGGGGGCCGCTGCAGGTGCCTCCTCGTCCTCGAGGTGGGGCACGAACTTGGTCCAAGGTTGCTTGCAGACTGGACAGCTGTCGGGGGGTGAGTCCCCGGTGTGGATGTAATTGCAGACCGTGCAGCGCCAACGCCGCGGCTCTGGCTCGTCGTCCTCTTCCTCCAGGGGTACGAAGACGTTCTTGGGTTGCTTGCACACCGGACACTCGTCAGGAGGCTCGTCGCCCTCGTGAATGTAGCCGCAGACGGTGCACTTCCATTTCTTCGATCCCGACATCGCCCGGCAGCCTACACGAGCCAGTTGTGCGGCGTAGCAGGTTTGTGGCGGACCTCTCAGTCCCAGATGCCGAGCTCGGCCTTGACCTCGTCGCTCGCGTCAGAACGGGGATCCCAGGGAGGTTGCCACACCATATCCAGTACCGCCTCACGCCCGTCGGCCACCGACTTCATCTCGGTCAACACTCGGTCGTAGATCTCTGGGCCGTAGGGGCAGCCTGGAAAGGTGAGGGTCATGTGCACTTGCACGTGGGTGTCCGATACGATCACGTCCCGGATCAGTCCGAGCTCGACCACGTTCAACATTAGCTCGGGATCGATGACCGCTTCCAGGGCTCGGCGCACTCGCTCAGCTGTGAGATCCATGGGGTGGCTCCTGGGGCAGCGGCCGGGCTTGTTGGAGTGCAGATCGGTGGTTCGCGTGCTGGTGCGCTTGTCCCTGCGCCTGAGTGAGCGCTTGCCGCAGGGTCACCCAGGGCAAGGCGGCGCATTTGACCCGGGTGGCAAACTGCCGGACGCCTGCCAGGGCGTCCAGGTCGCCTAGATCTGCTGCGCCTGCGGTCAAGTCGGCAGGCAAGGGCTCGCCACGCAACAAATCGCTGACCGCCTCGACGAGCGTCTCGGCCTCCGCCGCCGTGGTTCCGGTGACCAGCTCGGCCAGCATCGATCCTGAAGCGGTGCAGATGGCGCAGCCCTGGCCGTGGACCGCCACATCGGCGATATGGCTCCCGTCGAGCTCAAGCTGAACGGTTACCTCGTCGCCGCAAGACGGATTATGCCCCAGCGACTGGCGATCGACTCGCGCCAGGCTGTGTCGCCCCCGAGGCTCACGGTGATGGTCGAGGATGACCTCGCGATAGAGCTCGTCGAGCATGGTAATCATTTCGACGTAAGCTCCATCAGCCGTTTCTTTGTCCAGTTCATCGCAGGCCGTCCTGGTGGGTTACGAGAAGAAACGACGGGCGAATGCAATGCCGTCGATGAGGGCGTCTACGTCGTCTCGGCCGGAGTAAACCCCGAATGACGCGCGGGTCGTGGCCGGCAAACCCAGCTTTCGGTGCAATGGCTGGGCACAGTGGTGCCCGGCTCGCACCGCCACGCCTTGCTCATCCAGCAGCGTTGCGAGATCGTGAGGGTGCAGTTGGGGGTCGTGAAAGCTGATGAGCGCGCCGCGCCGTTCTGGGTCGGCGGGGCCGAGCAGCTGGAGGCCGCCCAAACCGCCGAGTTGCTGCAGGGCGTAGCCGGTGAGCTCTCGGTCCCGGGCTAGCACCTGATCGAGACCGATGCGGTCCAGCATGTCCATGGCAGCCACGAAGGCCGTCGCCGAGGCCACATCTGCGGTGCCGGCCTCGAGGCGCAGCGGCAGGTCCTCCCAGGTGGCGTGCTGCAGGTGAACCTCGCGGATCATCTGGCCTCCCCCTTCAAGGGGCGCCAGCCGATCGAGCGCCTCCGAGGTGCCCACCAGAAAGCCCAGGCCCATGGGTCCGTAGGCTTTATGGGCCGAAAACACCATCAGGTCTGCGCCCAGATCTCCAAAGTCCACCGGCATGTGGCCCACCGCCTGGGCCGCGTCGAGCACCACCAGTGCGCCCATGGCGTGGGCCGCCTCGGCGATCGCCGCTATCGGATTGATGGTGCCGAGCACATTGGACACATAGGTGAGCGATACCACCCGGGTCCTCGGCGTCATGAGGGTCGCTAGCTGCCCCAGATCGAGCGTGCCCTGGTCGGTCAGGGGGATGTGACGGAGCACGATGCCGGCCCGCTGGGCGAGTTGAATCCAGGGTACCAGGTTGGCGTGATGCTCCATCTCGGTCAGCAGCACCTCGTCGCCTGCCTGCAAGCTTGGTTCGAGGCCTCTGGCCAGCAGATTGAGCCCCGCGGTCGTGCTGCGGGTGATGACGACGCAGTCCGTCCCAGGTGCTCTCACCCAATGGGCCACGCGCTCCCGGGCTTGCTCGTAGGCGGTGGTGGCTTCGTCGGCCAGCGTGTGGAGACCTCGGTGGGCGTTCGCGCCTGAGCGCCGGTAGTGGTTGGCCTGGGCGTCGATGACGTCGTCGAGCTTGAGCGCCGTGGCGGCGCTGTCGAGGTAGACCAGTCGGCGATCATGGACCAGCCGGCCCAGGGCGGGAAAGCGCCGTCGCAGGGCTGGCAGGCTGAGGTGGTCCTCTCGGGTCACCTGATCGGGAGGGGCGAGCCCCCCAGCGGTACCGGTTCCGTCCATGCCGGCGGCATCGAGCACCAGGCTGGGTCCCAGGGCTTGCTCGGGCCGTGCTGACCCACCTGGCTGCGCCGCCGGCGTGCTCATGGCAGCTGCTCCGCATCGACGGCGATCCAGCCATCCTCGGTGAGTTGGGCGGGCACGGTGTCAATCGCCGAAGCGGCGGGCATGCGCACCGGTTGCCCGGTCCTCACGTCGAACTGCCCGCCGTGGCGCGGACACTCGATGACATGATCACTGAGCGAGCCGCCTGCGAGGGGTGCGTCGTCGTGGCTGCAACAGTCTTCCACGGCGAATGCCTCGCCCTCTGAGACCCGACAGATCACCAAGGGGCTTCCATCCACCGCGACGGCCTTGATGGTGCCGGCCGGAACCTCGGTGGCGCGCACGACCTTCGTCCAGCTCATCGTCAGGCTCCTCTCCATTGCGCCAAGCGCTCGTCGAGCTGTTGCTCGGCGGTTCGGCGCAGCCCAGCGGGCATTCGGGCCAGCGCTCCCTCGAAGAAACCGCGCACCACCAGCTGCAGTGCTTCGGCCGGGGCGATGCCCCGGCTCTGCAGGTAGTAGAGTTGCTCAGGATCGACGGGGGACGAGGTGGCGCCGTGAGTGCAATGAACGTCGCGGTTGTGAATCTCGAGCTCGGGAATCGCGTCGGCACGACATTGGGGCGAAAGGAGGAGGTTGCGTTCCTCCTGATAAGCTTCGCTGCCGGTCGCTTGTTCCTCGATTTCGATCAGCCCGGTATAGGCGGACCGTGCTCGGCCGCGCAGGGCCACCTTGATGTTCATGTTAGAGCTGGTGTGGGGGGCCCGGTGTCGGTGCAGGGTGTGCAGGTCCAGGTGCTGCCGGCCCGCCCCTAAGGCCAAACCGGCAAGCTCGCTGTGGGCGCCTGCCCCGTGAAGCTCGGCCCCGGCGTCCAGCTTCATCCGGCGACCGCCGAAGACACCCAGCATCATGGCTCCATGGGCGTCCCGCTCCAGATGCATGCGGGCGGTCAGGTGGCCACTGGTTGCTGGACTCCAGTTCTGGTCGAGCCCGTAGCGCAGCCGGGCGCCAGCGCCGGCGTGCAGCTCTGTCACCCCCACCACAGTGGATCCGTCGTCCCCACCCAGATGATCCTCCACCACCGTGAGCTCTGCGTCTTGCTGAGCCAGCACCAGCACCCGGGACATGGTGATCGGTCCCGTTGCCGGAACCAGCACGTGCACCGGCTCGGTGACGACTGCGCCTCGGGGGACGAAAATGACCAGCCCTGCGGTCCAGAGCGCGCCGTTGAGTGCCTCGAAGAGGCCGTGATCGGGGCCCACCATGGCGCCAAGCCACTCGCCGAGCTCACCGGCACCGCTGAGTGCCTCGATCCGCAAGCCTGTCGCGGCGGCCTCCGCGGAGGTATCGATCTGAGGGGCCGCGCCAGGGGACAGCACTGCCAGGGCGCCAACCCCAGCCGGCCGCACCCGTCCCTCGACCGGTCCCGGCTCCGGCAAGCTGATGGGCTGGTTGGGCAACAGCGTTGCCGGATCGGTGTAGCGCCACAGGTGCTGCACCGGATCGGGCCATGGCGTGGACTGATAGCTCCGCCAGCCGGCCAGCCGTCGCGTCTCGATCTCCGCCGGCTCCTTCAACCGCCGCGACAGGGCGCTGACCTGTCGCTTACTCACCAGCGGTTTGACGATCGGTGCCTGCGTGGGTGTCGTGGTTGAGTCAGCCAACGGACCCCTCCATTTCTAGCTGAATGAGGCGGTTGAGCTCGACGGCGTATTCCATGGGCAACTCGCGCACGAAGGGCTCGATGAACCCATTGACCACCATTAAGCGGGCCTGTTCCAAGTCAATGCCCCGACTCTGCAAGTAGAACAGCTGCTCATCGGCCAGCTTGGACACTCGCGCCTCGTGCTCCACATGGGCGTCCTGGGCCGCTACCTCCATGGTTGGGTAGGTGTCCGAGCGAGACGCGCCGTCTAGCAGGAGGGCGTCGCACTGCACCTGGGTCTTGCAGCCGGTGGCCTGTTTGACGATTTTCGCCCACCCACGGTAGCTCGCGCGTCCGGCACCTTTGGAGATGGACTTGGAGATGATCCGGGAGGTCGTATTGGGCGCCATGTGGAACATCTTGGCGCCTGTGTCTTGATGTTGTCCGTCCCCGGCCAAAGCAATGGACAAGACCTCCCCGTGAGCCCGCTCGCCTAGGAGATAGACGCAGGGGTATTTCATGGTGAGCTTCGATCCGATGTTGCCGTCTACCCACTCGATGACCGCGTCGGCGTGAGCCTGGGCCCGCTTGGTCACCAGATTGAATACGCTGTTGGACCAATTCTGAATCGTCGTGTAGCGAATTCTCGCGCCTTCGAGGGCCACCAATTCAACCACCGCAGCGTGAAGCGAGTCGGCGGCATAAATGGGCGCCGTACAGCCCTCGATGTAATGCACGCTCGAGCCCTTGTCGG
>JAUVCD010000701.1 GCA_030590865.1 Myxococcales bacterium
GCCAGTCGTCCTGTGGCTCCGGGACGGTCCATGGCCTTTGTGAGGGCGCCGAATGCGCCGACGCAGGTGGACTCGACGCGGCCGCAGATGCGGTCACGGACGCGGTCGCGACTACGGACGTGCAGACCGCGGACGCGGAGACCACCGATGGTGCTGCTCAGATCGACGCGGCGCCTACTGCGTGCTCGCAGGACATGCACGTCCACGGGGGCGTCTGTGTGGCGTGTCCCGCCGGCTCGACTAACGCGGCCGGGGACGACCCCGCCGCGGGAGACACCCTGTGCGACGACTACTGCGGCGGTGGCGACGTGGTGCTTCGGGAGCCGCTTTCGCCCGGGGCCACCCCCACCGGCAGTGTCAGCGGTGGCAGCTTCGGCGCCGAGGGCTGGACCACCGGCTCGACGTCGGACCAGATCTTCTGGGATCTGGGCGAGGTGGTGGCGGCGGGCTCGGTGACCTTCGAGGCGCGGGGCTTCCACCACAACGTGGGCGGCTGCCTATGGGGGGTCTGCTACTACGTAGGCCTCTTCGAGGACGCCACCGGCGACAAGCTGGCGGACTACACGGGATCGGCCTTCATCGAGAGCCGGTATCACAACGACCTGCAGGAGAACTTCCACGACACCTTCAAGCTCCAGGCGGGCATCGGGGACGGCTCCATGTCCGAGCCCATGATGCCCCAGTACATCGGCTGGGGGGCCACCGAGTGGCACACCTTCCGCATCGAGTGGGGCGGCGGACAGTCGCGTTTTTACATCGACGGCAACCACGAGCTTACTGCGAACCACGCCTCGGCCCCACCCGTCTCCTGGCGCTATCTGTTTCTGGGCTCCACCAACTACAAAGGCATGGGCTGGGCCGCCACCGGGGTCACCTACCGCAAGCTCTGCCTGCGACGCATGTAGGGGGTTCGGACCCCAGCGGCGCGGCGGCGGTTCCCTCCTGGTGCTCGGGCAATCTCCTAAGAATTGTCGGCGCCGCACCTCCAGTCACCCCCCTCCAGTCACCCCCCTACTTGACCCTGCCGTTGTTGAATCCGATACTTGGGAGCGGGGAATAAGTTTGGGTGATCCGTTTTGTCGACAAGCAGGGACTGTGGTGGACTTTGTGAAGACCTGTTGCGGATCACCCTGGATGATCCCATTCCGTTCAGCCTGATTGATACGAAAGTTGGAGGGGTGGTGGGTCCGCGGGCCGCGTAGCGGGACGCGGACCTCAGAAGGGGATTTGGGCATCGATCTCGGCGTGGTGTTTCTCGGCGTGGGTTTGTTCGACACGAATCCTGTCGGCTCGTTGTTCGATGAGCGTGTACATCTCGGGGCCGTGCTGTTCCCAAACGGTGCCGATGATGCTTTCCAGGAAGCTAACGAAGGCGAGAGCGAGTTCGGCATTCCAGGGTTGGGGAGTCTTCTGTTTGGGATCGACGTTCATCTGAGCTGCCCTCGGGTCACAGGTTGTTGGGGTTCATGCTCTGGTTCTCGAGCACGTCGGTGATTAGATCGCGGTCGACGATCTTTCGCTTGTGCCGCGCCGCGGACTTGAGTGCGGCGGTGGCGAGGCGGTCGATGTCGCGCAAACGTCCCAGGGCCGCTTCGTGGATCACTGCGATGGCGTTTTCGGAGAAGATATCGTTCTTGCAGCCGGCCTGTTTGAGCCGGTGGTCGAGGTACTCGGCGGTGTCCTCGGGCAGGGATTCGCCGAGGGAGAGTCGGGTGTAGATGCGAGACCAGAAGGCTCTGTTCTTGCGGAGCTGAAGCCGGTCGGCTAGCTCGGGGAGACCGACCAGGACGATGGAGAGTAGCGGCTTCTGATCCCACTGGTAGTTGGCTAGGATGTGCAGGTGGTCGAGCACGTCCTGGTGGAGCAGGTGGGCCTCGTCGAGCAAGAAAACCGGGTGGACGCGCTCGCGGCCGAGCTCCTCGACGTGGGAGGAGACTGCGTAGAAAAGCGATGCGGCGGTGGCCTTGGGTGAAAGTCCGAGGGCCAGGCAAAGTTGGCGGTAGAAGTCGCGACGGCCGAGGGTGGCGTTGTGGCAGTAGGTGAGGCGAAAACCGGCTTCGGGCAGGCGACTGCGCAAAGCGCGGAGCACGCAGGTCTTGCCCACGCCGGGCTCGCCGATGAGTATCACGTGGTCGTATTCGGAGCATCCGACCACGAGGTTGTCGACCACGGCCTGCCGGGCATCGGGGAGCCAGAGGTCGTTGTCGGAGATGTCTTTGGCAAAGGGTGGGCGCGAGAGCCCGAAAGCGGAAAGCCAGCGTGGCGTCTTCATTTGTCACCTCTCTTTTTGCGGCGTAGTAGTTGGTCGAGCAGGGTTTGGGGCGGATCGAAGGACACGTCGATGCCGGGCTTTATCTTGGGCAGCGGATGCTCGCGTCCACGGCGGCTGTTTTTCACCGGGTCGAGTCGCTGTAGCTCGAAGCGGTGATCCTCCTGCTCGATCCAGGGCGGGGCGTTGTCCACCAGCGTCCGGGCCACGGCGACCTTGCGACCGGCGAGGTAGCCTTGCTTCACCTCCCAGTCGACGCCGCCTACCGGGATGGTGCCGTCTTTGCGGACGGTGCGGTTGACGCGGACGGTGAGCGCCTCGCGGAGCTTCTTCTCGGTGAGGTCGTCGGGGTTTCGGTCGGCTCGACCGGCCTCATAAGCCGCGGCCGGGGTGCGCCCCATCAGGCCAGCGTGCGGTGCCACATGGTAGTGCTGGTCCACGAAGGCCAGCAGGCGCACCTGCACGTCGTGCAGGCTCGACAGGTCGCCCAAGTAGTCCACGCAGCCCTCGCGCAGCGTGCGCCAGAAGCGTTCCATCTTGCCCCGCGCTTCCGGGTCGTAGGGCTGGGCGTGCTTGAGGGTGCTGCCGAGCCGAGCGCAGGCGATTTCCAAAGTCTCGCCGCGGTAGGTGCTGCCATTGTCCAGGTAAAGGCAGTCCGGGGTACCGAAGCGGCGAAGCGCCTTAATCATCAGCGTCAGCATGTCGGCCTCACGCTCGGTGTAGCAAGCCTGGATGGCGACGATGTAGCGGGAGCAATCGTCCAGGATGGCGTGGATGCGCAGCGGGATCTTCTGGTCGTCGATGATCAGGGGCGGCCCGTAGCATACGTCTGCGTGCCACAGCGCGTTCGGGTGATCGGTCTGCCAGCGTCGCCGCACCCGCGGTACACCCAGCGTCTGACGGTCTATCCGCTGCTCGCGAAAAAGCCGGTTGATGGTGGCGGGCGTCACGGTCCCTTTCTCGATGTGACCCTCAGCCACCAGGGTCCGCAGGATCAGCTTGGCCGAGGCTCGCGGATACTCGCGTCGGATGTCGCAGAGGAGCTTGCGCTGCTTCTTGGGGAGCTTTCGCCCGTGACCCCGGTCCTTGCGCGGCCGGGGCTCGAGCCCCTTGAGGCCACGTCGTCGGTAGGCGTAGTACCAGCGCTTGAGCGTAGGCACCGCATATCGCCGGGTCCGTGGCGCTCCCGGCGGCCGGACACGCACCCGGCTCAGCTTCTTGAGCTCAGGACAAAGCTCGCCACGCAAAAGATCGCGGCACAGCACCGGGCCCAATAGCTGGGCACGGAAGATGGCCACCGCCTCGGCGTGGTCCTTCGGTTTCAATTCGTCTGCCATAAAAAACCCTCCTTTCGCGCCAAGTAAAGTGGCGCGTGCCAAGGACTCTCATGGAGGCCGTGGCCGGAGCAGGTACGCTCGCTGGTGGGCTAAAACCGCTGCCATCTCGACGACCTCCCGGATCACCGACCCTGAGCCGCACCGACGAAGACGCGCTCTGTGAGCGAGCCGTCGGCCGACGGCGCAAGGGCCGCGAGCGTGGTGACGATCCGCTCGGCCCGCTGGCGGTCAGTCCAATCGTCCGGGCACGGTCGGACCCCGGGAAACAGCTGCGGCGCCTGGCGGACCCAGCGCCGCAGCGACGCCCAGCCCCCCGCCGCGGTGTCCCCCACGATGCTCCAGGGGCTTACGCGCCGCCGCACCTCGCGGGCCGACAGCCGGTGCAGAGCCCACAACGCCAGCGCCAAAGCGATCGCGCTCACGGAAAATAATCGTGACCGCAGCACGCCCCGAGGCACCACCAACAGCACCGCCCCGCAGCGCTGGCAGCGGTACCGTCGAACGAGAATCTCGACCTCTTCGGGCGTACCGTCAGGACGCAGCGGACCACGCACCAGACGCCCGCGGATGCCGTGGCCATGCAGCACGATCCGCAGTCCAACGGGCGCACCAGCAGCTCCGCAGCACGGGCAGACTCCAGGACGCACAGCCGCCACAGACGGTGGCCGATCAATCCAACACTTGACGTCGAGACCAGAATGGATGATCCGGTCAGAGCTCCACTTTGGATGTGTCATATCCTTCGGAGCACGGCGGGGAGGGTGCTAGTGACACCCTCCTCGCCACCTATCTCATCCTAGACTTCACTGTCTCCTACGCTCCGCCTCCAAGGCTGCCACACCTACTCCGGAACGACGCCCGCGATCAACACGCACCTGTCCAAGCCGCAACCGCTCGGGAGAACAGCACGCAGGGAGCGGTTTCCAATTGCATTGAGGGGGAAGAAGAAAAGAAACGGAGAAACGGAGCAGGCTCGGAGCGCCGAAGTCGAGCGTCGAGGATCACGCAGCCTGCGCAGGATTCACGCTGGGGACGTCATCAAGCCTGCGCCATAACAACTGAACACGATATTCGCCTGCCGGCAACTCAATGACGAGGTGTGGCTCCTGACGGGTCGCGTTCAACATTCCACCGTGCGCACTACTG
>JAUVCD010001047.1 GCA_030590865.1 Myxococcales bacterium
GTCGGCGACTCGGACGGTGGAGGCGCGTCGGCCGAAATCCACATGCTTGCAGGCGTACCTGTAGAGAGCGCTGTACGAGACGTGGACGTTGCGACGTTTGAGGAGCGTGTGGACCTTGGTCAATCTCAGGCCGCGCTTGTAGCCGTCGTCTGCCGCGAGCCACTGCCGGATTTGGTCCTTGAGGGGGTCGAGCAAAGCCTCCGTCTTGGCCACGACATCCTTCGGCCCAGGCCTTAGCTTGGCGAGCACCTCGGCGGCGAGCTGCTCCTCAGGCTCGTGCACATCCTTGACCCAGCCGAGCTCGGCGGCGGCCTCGAGATACCGGCGAATCGTCTTGCGCGACCGGCCGGTGACCTTGGCTATCTTCCGAAGGCTCTCGCCTCGGTGAACTCTTTTCAGAACATCAAGTACTTCCCACATGCCGTGCTCCTGGTAGGGCATCGCTCACCTCCGGTTGAATGGAGGCGACACGATGGCCATGCACGGCCACGAGGCGGAGTCATTTTTCTGAAAAACCTGCGCTCAGGGGTGGGGTCATGATCCTGAAAAAGGGTGGGGTCATGACCCTGAAAAACTGGCTCTCTTGTAACAGAAGTGGGTCCGAATTCGCTGATACGCCCGCGTAGAGGCACCGAGGGGGGTCTCGCGGCCGCTTGAAGACGCACGGGAAATCCTGCTTCGTTGGCGTTGAAAAGACAACAACGGAGAAGGAGACTCCCCGTGCGCTCCACTACAATACTCCGACGCGTGGTCGGTGTCGTGACACTTTTTGTCTCGGGAATGGACTACGACCAGGGCTGGGTCATCGATGTCCACCCCAGGTGGCGAAACCCTCGATGCGGCATGTGCTGCCGGCGCGCTCCTGGGTACGACCAACGGCCTGCAAGACGGTGGCGGCATCTTGGTCTCGGACGCTGTCGGGTTTGGATCCGGTATGCGCCGCGCAGGGTAGACTGCCCGGACTGCGGCGTTCGCATCGAGCAGGTTCCGTGGGCGCGGCAAGAATCCGTGTTCACCCACGACTTCGAGGAGATGACAGCCTATCTGGCCCAGACCATGGACAAGACCGCGGTCACGAAACTCATGGCCATCAATTGGCGAACGGTCGGCGCCATCGTCGACCGTGTCATTGCTGAACGCCTCGACCCGGACCGATTCGACGGGTTGCGCAACATCGGCGTCGATGAGTTCAACTACGGCAAGCATCACCGCTACCTCACCGTGGTCGTCGATCACGACCGCCAGCGCGTCATCTGGACCGCGAAGGGCCAGGGTAGCAAAACCCTCGGGAAGTTCTTCGACGAGCTCGGCCTCCGCCGCATCGCCCAGCTCGAGTACGTGACGATGGACATGGCCGCCGGCTACATCAAATCGGTCCGTGAGCGTGCCCCCAACGCCGAGATTGTCTTCGACCGCTTCCACGTTCAGCGCCTGGTCAGCAATGCGGTCGATGAAATCCGGCGGGCGGAGATTCACAAGCTCGCTGGCACCGCGGCGGCCGCCTTCATCAAGGGATGCCGATATCCGACCCTCAAGAACCCTTGGAACCTCACCCGCAAAGAGAAGCAGAAACTTGCCATCGTGCAGAAGAACAACAATGCCCTCTACCGCGCCTATCTCCTCAAGGAAACGTTCGCCGCCGCGCTCGACTACAAACAGCCCAAGAGGGCACGCCAGGCGATCGATGAATGGCTGGCTTGGGCGGTCAGGTCCCGCCTTCAGCCCATGATCAAGGCGGCCCGCACTATCAAGAAGCACAAGGAGGACATCCTTCGCTACGTCAAAGCGCGCTTGACCAACGGCATTGTCGAAGGCTTCAACACCCGCACCCGAATGGTGACTCGTCGTGCTTTTGGATTTCATTCAGCCAAGGCGCTCATCGCGATGATCTACCTGTGCTGCGGCCGGATAGAGCTGGATCCGGCGCTTCCATGACCCACTTCTGTTACAAGAGAGCCTGATTTTTTGCGTCAGATTCGGAAGCAGGCTTGACTACGAAAATGGAGTGCGTGCAGAGACGATCAGCTCCCTCGGTTCGCGTTCAACTCGAATTCTGATCCAACTGGGATCGAAATTTTTTTTGAGCTGGGCAATCCAGGAGAGCCAGCCTGCATGGCAGAAAGC
>JAUVCD010000111.1 GCA_030590865.1 Myxococcales bacterium
GCTACTTCAGCTGCCCAATCCATCATCAAAGGCGACAACTCTTTTGACGATCACCGGGGCGCCCGATCGGGCTCCCACACCCATGATGGCCAAGCCCCCGTCGATCTGGCAGGCTGTAGGCATCGCTTGAGCTTGAAGGCGGCAACGATGAGGCATGACAGTAGACGGTTGACGAGATGGTTCGCAGCGGCGGCCTTGCTGGCGCTGTTGCCAGCCTGTGGCGGCTCGGACGAAACGGCCGCACCGGCCGGCGGGAGCGGCTTTCGCTACGAGCCGGGGGGAGCGGACTTCTTCGCGACGCCTTGGCCCTCAGACCACCGGGTGCTGGCTGACGGAACGGTCGATCTGGGCAGCTTTCCCCGTCAAGAGGTGGCGATCGTTGCCCAGATCGTGCAGGCGATCGAGGGGCACATCACCGGCTTTTCGACGATGCCGACAGGCTATTTCCAGCTGCAGGGTGCGCCCAGTGGCGAGGCGCTGCTCGCCCCGATCGACACGCTGGACCCGGCGGCGGCAGTGCAGCTGATTGCCCTGGGCCCAGAGTCTTGTGGCGAGCGGGTCCCCGTCGAGATGCAGACCAGTCTTGCCAACGATGGCGATCCCTATCTACCGGGCAACGTCCTGCAGATTGCGCCGGTGCCTGGCTTCGTCCTGCGACAACAGGTTCCCTATGCCTTCGTCGTGCTGCGCAGCTTCACCATGGCGTCCGGCGAGCCGGTCGAGCGACCGGCCCAGTGGGATGCTTACCTGGAGGGCACCAAGACCGGTCCGATCGCCGACTCCCTCGAGCCACTGCGAGCTTGTGCTGCTCAGGGTGAGATCGATCTAGACGCCGTGGCCCTCGGCACGGTCTTCACGGTGCAAGACGTGGTCGGACCGGCCAGCGCGTTGCGCAATGCCGTCGCCGATCCGGACTACAGCGACGCCCCGGAGATCACCGGCTGGGCGGTGGATGCGGGGCTCAGCGGCTCGGACCATACGGCCTACACCGCAACCTACCAGACGCCCATCTTTCAGACCGGCGTTTCGCCTTACGCTGACGAAGGCGGAGACATCGTCTTCGATGACAACGGGCAACCGATCATCCAGCGTTGGGAAGAGGTGCCCATGATCGTGATTGTCCCGGAGGGAGCCGGACCGTTCCCGGTGCTCTTGTGGGTCGATGGCACCGGTTGGGGGCAGTGGAGTCACGTCTCCAGCTCTCTCACCAAGAGCTTGTTGGCCGCTGGCTTCGCGGTGGCGTCCTACATGCCTCAGTTTCACGGTGATCGTGCCAGCGCTGGCGCCGAGCCAGAGCTTCACACCTACAACTTCTTCAACCCCACGTCGGGACGCAACGTGCATCGGCAGCAGCTCGCCGACACCAGCTATTTCATCCGAGTGTTACGGGAAGCCGTGCCAGGCCAAGCTGAAGCGCCAGCGCTCGACGCTACGCACTTGGTGCTCGGCGGGCAGTCTCAGGGCGCCCAAAACGGCGCGATGATCGCCGCCGTCGAGCCAGAGGTGCACGCTTTCGTGCTCAACGGCCTGGCCGCCTACCTGACCATCACCGTGTTGGAACGGAAGGACATGGTCAACTACGCAGCGCTGCTCAAAACGCTGCTCGGCATTTACGCCGAGGTGGATCGCCTGCATCCGGCGCTGGCGCTCTTGCAGCTCGGAGCCGATACCGTCGACTTTCACAACTATGCCACCGCTTGGAAGGGGTGGGAGGGTAGGCCGGCAGGGGCCCATCTGTTCGTCCTCAACGGTTACAACGATTTCACCACCCACCCGGTGGGTATGAACGCCATCACCATTGCCGGCGATCTAGCGGTGGTCGAGCCGCCGGGCTGGGACGTCGACCCCTTCGGCGTGTGGGATCGCGAGGCCGAGGCGCTGCCGATTGTCGGCAATCGGCCGGCCTTCGACGGTGGCGAGGTGACTCAGGCCACCTATCTAGATGCAGCCACGAGCCACTTCACCATTTATGATTTGCCCCAGCAGCGCGCTCGGGCCGTCGCCTTCTTGGTGGACGCCCTCGACGGCGTGCCGACCCTGGCGCCCTAGTCGTCGGCGCGGTGGGCCACCGTCGTCGCCCGCCCACCCCAGAGGGCTGCAGTCACGGCGGTCGGGGCGTGCCCGGTGACGTGATAACGTCCCGAGTACCTGAATGGTCGAACCGGCGCAGCGGCTTGTTTTGGGCCAGCAAGCACGTCACTTGCTGCGCTTTGCCCTCCGCGTGTTGCGACGCTTTCGCGTGCACAAGGGGTTGCTGCTGTCGAGCGCGGTGGCTTTCAACGCTCTCCTGTCGCTGGTGCCCTTGATGGGCCTGGTGCTGGTGATCATGTCCCATCTTGCCCACCCGGAAGCACTGCTCCGTGTCGTGGCAGACGCGGTCGAGTCGGCGGTGCCCCGAGCGGCACCCCAGATCATGGGTGCCATCGAGGCCTTTCTCGAGCAACGGGCCCTGGCGAGCGGGGTTGGCGCCGCGGTGGTCATCTTTTTCAGCGCCCTGGCGTTTCGTACGACCGACGATGCGCTCAGCGCCATCTTCGAGACCTCGGAGATCAAAGCTCGCCACCCCATCTTCTCCCTGGCTTTGCCTCTCATGGTGATGGGCGGGGTGGTCGTGTCGCTGGTGGTGCTGAGCTTGCTAGTGACCGCCGTGGACATGATGCCCGCCCAGTCCTTCACCGTCTTTGGCCTCGAGCTGTCGCTCGCGGTGGCCTATCGCCAGGCCATTCGCTTCGTCAGCTTCCTGGCCCTCGTGGCTTTGCTGGCGGCATTCTACCGGGTCATGCCCGAGGCGAACGTGCGGACTCGGCAAGCGGTCGTCGGTGGCTTGGTGGCCGCGATCCTGTGGGAAGGCATGCGGCGCACGCTGGCGTGGTACTTCGCCAACGTGTCGCTGGTGGGCCTCATCTACGGCTCGCTCACCACCGTCATCGTTCTGCTGCTCACCTTCGAGGTGGGCGCCATCATTCTGTTGCTCGGCGGTCAGGTCATCGCCGAGATCGTGCGGAGCCACGATGCTGGGCTCGCCTGGCATGAAGAGCCCGACGCCACGGCTTGACGCCCCCATTGCCCCAAGTCGAGCTTCTCAGCTCAGCTCTTTGCACACGAAGGTCGTTCCGTTGTCGTCGCTACGGAAGACAATGGTCATGCCCCACTCGGGGTCGCCGGTGACCACATAGGTGACCGTCGGGTGGTTTTCGGCCGACAGGGTCACCTTGGCGCCATTGGTGTAATAGCCCGCCCAAAGGGCATAGTCGTAGCTGACCTCTTCACCGTTGCCGACGGTCTCGACAGCGACGTATTCGGTTACTGCGGCGGCCACCGCCGGTGGCAGGTTGGTCGTCTCAGCCGCAGGGGTGCTGCCGCTGCCTTCCGACAGGTCCTCGACGTCGTATTCCGAGTGGCCGATGGCGCTGGTGACGCAGTCTTCGTCCGGTTCTTCGACCGTCGGTTGGCCGTCGGTTGGGCAGAACCAGGCCCAGTCGGGGCTCTGATTGTGCTGGTAGTAGAACAGCAGATGGCCATCGAGGTCGAAGACGAAGTCCATCGAGTCCTCGTCGCCGCCCAGGCCAATATCCACGACGGTTCCGGCTCCAGGGTGGAACTGGAGATCGACGTAAGGTTCGACGTCCTCACCGCCGGTCAGCTCGTCATAGCCGTAGACCTCGTCCCAATAATTTTTGTAGTACTGCACCGCCCGCTCTTCGAGGGCTTGGGCGCAGTCCGCCGGGGCCGCGCCGCGCGGGGTCGTCAAGATGGCTTCGAGCGTAGCGTTGCAAGCTGGCGTGTAGCGGGTGGGCGAGGGCAGGGTGGCCGGGCCATCGCCGGTGCACTCGCCTCCGTCGGTGGTGGGGCACCCATCGCCGGTGCAGGTGCCGATGACCGAGAAGCTGCCCCGCATGGCGACCTTGGTGGTCTTGACCTTGATCCGATAGTCGCCGGCCTCCAGGGTACGGCTGATGCGCGAGGCGAGCAGGCCGTCGTGGTCGTCGTTCTTGTCGATGTAGCTCCCCCAGCTGTCTTCACTGCGCCGGTAGAGGTACATCACCGTGTCGAGGTTGGCCGCGTCCAGCTCGGTGCTGAGCTCGAGCTCAGCCGGCCCGGTGAGCGTGAAGGTCCAGGCGTGGAAGCGGTTGTCGTTGGTGAACTCGGCCGGGTTGGGCGCGCCGAAGCGAAGCTCTCCGTGCTCGGTCGGGCTGGCGAAGCTGTCGGTTGAATAGGCTGAGTCGGAGCCGATGGTGTCGCCGACGCAGGCCGCGACGCTGAGCGCCATGGCCGAGGTGAGGGTCAGCGTGGCTAGATGACGGACGAGGTGAATACGAGCCATGGCGGGTTTCCTCTGGGGACGCTGCTAGGTACGATGTTCAGCAACTATGTAGCATGATGTAGGTTATATAACTACATATTCCTGACACGCCCAATGGGAGGCCCACAGCTCCGGCATTCCCGGCCGTGATACCCTCAGCTCATGGCTGCCTATCATCTCGGTTTCCTCGTGACGCTGTCGGCGACTGCACTCACCGCCTGTGCTCCCGTCGATCTGCAAGGGAGCTGGAGCGGGACCTGGCGGACCACGCTCGCCTACGACAACGGCACTATCACCATGGAGCTCGAGCAAGACGGCGATGCCGTATCGGGCTCGTTCGATCTCGACGGCTCTCTCTGTGTCGGGAGCGGCTCGCTGGACGGACAAATCGACAATCGCACATTCACCGCCACGATGATCAACGGCGTCGGGGGCGAGATCGTCATCGACACCCGGGTGAGCGCCGACAGCGACAGCTTTGATGGCACGTTCGACGTCACCGACGGATTCTGCGAAAACACCTCGGGCAAGCTCGACCTGTCGCTGGATTGAGCGAACCGGCGCCGCTCGTCGGCCGGTTCTGGCCGCTCGTCGGGCGTCACTGCAGCCGGTCGCGGAGTGGCGCTAGCCTATTGGATCGAGACCTCTGACGACTCCCCAGCATTGCCACAGGCGCTCGCGCTACCATGTCACAGATCAGGACCGCCAGGGATGAGTTGAGCGGTGAGCCTCTCGGGGGGAGTGACCCGGCGCATGGCGACCTGTTGAGGTCCGAGGCGGAGGCCATCGAGCCGCTCATCCCTCACTGGGCCGTCTGGTTCTATGTCCTGTCTCCTCCGATGCTGGCGCTGCTGCTCCACCCGGAGATGGTCGATCAGGCCCCGACGATCGTAGCCCGCCGGCTCACCGCCAGCTGGGTTCATACGGTGGCCATCGGAGCCAGTCTGCACGCTCTTTACGCCTGGGTCGTTCCTAGGGTGATCCGGAACGTGCGGCGCGGCGGGCTGAGGTTGCTCATTCACATCGCCTCGATTTTGGTGGGCACCGCCTTGGGCCTCGCCGTGTCGGCGCCGATGGCCTACTTGCTCAGTCAATGGGTGCCCCTGCTTCCCTGGTGGGAGCTGTACACCAGCCTGGTGATCGCGTCCTGTTGGGTCCTGGCGATGGTCAGCTACCAGCGGCTGCGCAGCCATGCTCGCAAGGTGGAGCGCCGGGCTCAGCTCGCCCAGCAGGCCGCGCTTCGGGCGCGGCTGGCGAGTCTGATGGCCCGCACCAATCCGCACTTTCTCTTCAACAGCCTCAATACCGTGGCCGGGCTGATCGGCGAAGATCCCCAGCGGGCCGAGGAGGCTGTCGAACGTCTCGCCGACCTGTTTCGCTACACCCTCGATGCCTCGCGCTGCGCTCGGGTGGCGCTGCACAAGGAGATCGAGGCGGTGGAGAGCTATCTGGCCATGGAGGCGCTGCGCTACGAAGAGCGGCTAGTACATCGCCTCCAGATCGACGAAGAGCTGGCCAGCGAACCGATCCCCCCGCTGGTCATCCAGCCACTGGTGGAGAACGCCATCCGTCACGGCATCGAGGAGCGCCGTCGCGGAATGGTGGAGGTGACCGCCCAGCGGCGGGGTGACCGGCTGGTCATTGTCGTAAGCGATGATGGGCCCGGCCCGGGGAGGTCTGAACGGTCAGGTAGCGGCACATCTCTTTCCGATCTGCGTCAGCGGCTGGAGCTTCTCTATGGGAAGCATGCCAGCCTGGTGGTGAACGCTCGGGAGGGCGGTGGCTGCTCGGTCGAGCTCGTCTTGCCTGCAGGTGGCTCATGAGAGTCTTAGTCGTAGACGACGAACCGATCGCCCGGCGACGACTGATTCGTATGCTCGCGCGGATCGATGGGGTCGAGCTGGCCGGCGAGGCCTGCGATGGTCACGACGCTCGGGACAAGATTGCCGAGCTGGCTCCTGACGTCGTGTTGCTGGACATCCACATGCCAGGCCTCGATGGGCTCACCCTGGCCCGGACCACGCCCAACTTGCCGCCGGTCATCTTCACCACCGCCTACGACCAGCACGCCGTCGATGCCTTCGAGGTCTGCGCCGTCGACTATCTGATGAAGCCGATCAAACAGGCACGATTGGTCAAGGCGCTCGCCAAGGTGCGTCAGGAAGGGGTCGATCCTGCGAGCATCGTGGGGCTGCTCGAGCGGCTGGTCGACCCGGCCCGAAAGGCCGCTCATCGCATCGTGGCGCGGGAGGGCGAGGTGCTGAAGATGTTCGATGCTCGCCAGATTGCTCGGTTTCACGCGGCGGACAAATACGCGGTCTTCATCAGCGAGGGCGGGGAGTATCTGCTGGAGGAGAGCCTCCACTCGCTGGAGGAACGACTGAGCCCATTGGACTTCATCCGAGTGCACCGGGGCGAGCTGATCAACCTCAACCACGTGGTGGCCTTGCGCACCGATGGCGGGGGCGGCGTGGTCGAGCTGCGGGATGGCGAAATCGCCCGGGTCAGCCGGCGACATCTACCTGCCCTGCGCCGGGCCCTGCGCCTGGACTGACGCCCAGGGGCCTTCGAGGCCTGCCGCTCACGAGCGGGCAGGCACCGTTCGTCGGACTGGGGCGGCCGCTCGTCTGGGGCGGGCCACTCCTTCCTTTGGGCGGGCCTATGTTGTCTCTGAAGCGGACCCCAGGTCCGAGGAGGCACCATGAGTAAGAGCGCTATCTTGTTGACCCTCACCGCATCCATCGCCCTCGCGGCCTGCGGCGGTACCGACGACGCGGCCGCCCTCGACGCACCCTCGGCGGATTGGGAGTCCTTGATGACCTCCGCTTGGACCGCCGAGGCTGGCGCCGACACCAATGTCTGCACCCGCTGGACTGCTACCGAAGACATCACCTTTGGCGCCATCCAGGTGGTGTCCCCCCCTCAGGCACGCCTCATCCTGCTCACTCTAGGTGCCCCCGATGGGCCTGACGGGGTGAGCGAATGTGCCCCCTTGGACGGCCACGAGACCTTGCTCTACGCCGCTGGTCCGACGAGCGAGCCCTTCATCCTGCCCGACAGGGTGGGCATGCATGTGCCGGCGGGCAGTCAGCTACTGCTCAACATTCAGATTGCCAACCCCGAGCCTGACCAGCAGCCGGGCAGCGTGAACGTCTATGTGAAGCCCGTCGATGGCGACCGAATCACCGCTAACGCTGAGGCTGTGCTGATGGACCATGCACCAGGCAGCGTGCCGAGTCTCTGCACCATGGGCCACGACAGCTTCCCCTTTGCCGTGGCGCTGCAAGCTGCGCCAACCAGTGTCGTCACCATGGTGGCCAAGAGCAGTTTTTCTGGCGACGTGACTCTTTTCGACGCGCCGGTCGCCGACCCGCAGGTCCACTTGCTCGACGGGCCGGTGGGCATGAGTGCTGGTGAGCTGGTCGAGTTGAGCTGCGTGGCCGGCGCTCCGCCGAACGGACGGTCGGGACCTGAGCCCACCGAAGCGAGCGATTGCCTCGCTGCGATTTACCGCTACCCCGTTCAGCCTGGGGCCAGCTGGTGGTGCGAAGGCTAGCAGGACTCGGCGCTGATCGAGGAGGCTCGCTCAGCCCGAGTCGTTGCCGGCGCCCAGAATGGCGGCGAGCACGTCTCGAGCCCCACGTTCTGTCACGCCCAGCTCGGCGGGCGGAGGTTCCTCCAAGTCCCGCTCGACCAGCAGCTCTTTGGGGATTTGGAGCAAGAAACGGCTAGCGACGCGCTTCATTAGTTTGCCCCGGGCCGATCGTCCCTTGGCGCGGCACAGCCATAGCTGTTGTCGGGCTCGGGTGATGGCCACGTAGAGCAAGCGGCGCTCCTGCTCGATCTCGTCGACCGCCGGGGTCGCGCCTGGTGCGACGTCAGTAGCCCGCTCCTCCACCGAGCGAGCATGGGGCATCAACCCCTCCTCCAAGCCCACCACGAAGACGCAGGGGAACTCGAGCCCCTTGGCGCCGTGCATGGTGGTGAGCGTGACGCGATCGGTCACCTCGCCATCCTCTTCGTCGTTTTCCCGCAACATCAACATGCGCAGGTATTTCGCCAAGCCATCGCGGTCGAGATGCACTTTCTCTTCCCGCCGTGCGATGGCTCGCAGCAGGTGGCGGATGTTGCCCCAGCGACGTCCGGCGGCTTTGTTGTTCCGGCCCGATTCGGCAAAAATGGCCGGCTTGAGCTCGATGGCGCCCACCAACCATTGGGTCGTCTCGGCCACCGATGGGCCGCCGTCGAGGCGCTGCTGCAGCTCGGTGATGATGCGTCCATAGTGCCGGCAGCCCCGCCGGGCCGCTTCGCTCAAGCCCGCGACGGCGTGAGCGCCCAGAGCGCTGTCCAGCAGCGTTCCGTCTCGCAGTGTCGCGTGGCTCGCCAGCTTGCCTAACCCCACCTCCCCAATGCCACGAGGTGGGTAGGTGAGCGAGCGCCTCACGGCCAGCTCGTCGTAGGGATCGATGGCGGTCGTGAGGTAGGCGAGCACGTCCTTGACCTCCTTGCGTTCGAAAGTCTGGGTGCCGCCGAACAGTTGATAGGCGACCCCCCGGGCTTTGAGCTCCGACTCGATCTCACCGGCCTGCAGGTTGGACCGGTACAAGACCGCGATGTCTCGGGCTCGGGCTGCGCCAGAGCTGATCAGCCGGTGGGCCTCCTCGGTGACGAAACGCGCCTCGGCTGTGCCATCCCGCAGGGTAATGCTCTGCACCGTCTCCCCGGCGCCCTGGGTGGGGATCAGCTTCTTTTCGTGTCGTCGTGCCGAGCCGGCGGCCAGCAAGGCGTTGGCCACGTCGAGGATGGCGGCCGTCGAGCGGTAATTGCGCTCCAGGCGCACGGTCTTGGTGCCTGGAAAGTGCTTGTCGAAGTCCAGGATGTTGCCGACGTCGGCCCCTCGCCAGGCGTAGATGGCCTGATCGTCGTCACCGACCACGCAGAGATTGCCGTGCTCAGCACAGAGCTGCCGCAACATCTCCTCCTGGGCTGCATTGGTATCCTGGTACTCGTCGACGATGACGTAGCGGAACCGCATGCGCCAGCGGTCGCGCACCTCTTCGCTGCGGCGCCAGAGCCGCACGGGCTCGCACACCAGGTCGTCGAAATCGAAGGCCTGCAGGTTGCGCAGTGCGGTCTGGTAGCGGGGAAAGGCCAGGGCCGTCATCTCATCGTATTCGTCCTCACTCTGGGCCACCTTCGCGCTGTAGAGATCGGCGTCGAGGAAGGCATTCTTGGCCAGCGAGATGCGGTTGAGGATCGCGCCTAGGTCGTAGCTGTGGTCACTGACGACGCTGCGCAGCGCGCTGCGGATCACGCCGAGGCAGTCGCTGCGGTCGTAGATGGCGAAACGCCCGCCCCGCAGGCCGAGTGCCCGGGCCTCGCGAGACAGCACCTCCAGACCAAAACGATGGAAGGTACAGACTCGCAGCCCCTTGCTCCCGCGATGGCCGATGCCCCGGATGACCCGCTCCCGCATCTCGGCGGCGGCCCGATTGGTGAAGGTCATCGCCAAGATGGCCGCGGCTGGGACGCCTCGTTTGACCAGCCGGGTGATGCGCTGGGTCACCACACCGGTCTTGCCAGACCCGGCTCCAGCCAGCACCAGCAGTGGCCCCAAGTTGTGGTCCACTGCTGCTTGCTGCGCCTTGTTGAGCCGGAAACGAGCCACGGTCGGGCCGTGTATCACGGAACGCCAGCTGTCTGCACACTTCCCCTTGCCGGTTCCTTGTTCCTTGTCCCTTGTTCTCGCCTCCTCTATCCCGAGCCATGGCCTCTATCGACCGCCAGACCCTCCGCGAGTTGCGGGACGCCATGGTGGCCCAAGCACGGCAGTGGCTGAGCGATGACCGGGCTGAGCAAGCGTGGGGTGCTTTCAGCCGGGACGCTTTCGCTGCCATGCTGGCGACGCCCCTGGGTGAGCTCGTCGATGGCGATGCCTTGGCCGCCGCAATTGCGGCAGCCCAGGCCGAGGTCTTCGCGGAGGGCACCTTGCGACCTGCCCTGCGCTTCGCCGTTCAGGACACCATGGAGCGGTTGAGCGTGTTGGACGAGCCCCTGAGCGACCTGCTGGGAGAACGAGGGCGCGAGGCGGTCGTTACGCTGGCGGCCCACCCCGAGGTGATCGACCAATCGCTGATGCGCGCCCTGGCCCAGGATGAGGCCATGGTGGCGGCGATGAAAGACGTGCTCTACGAGGCGCTGATGCAGTTCTCCGAGCGGGTGAACCCCTTCGTCGCCGACTGGGGGTTGCCCCGGCTGCTCGATCAGCTGCCGCTGTTTGGCAAAGGCACGCTTCGCCGGGCCTTTCAGAGCACCCGTGCCGATTTTGACAAGCGCCTCGAGCCAGAGATCAAGAAGTTCCTCAAGGGGTTCGCCAGCAAGAGCACCCAGCAGTTAGTCGCCTTGCTGCTCGACAAGCGGGGGGAGCCCGAGCTGATGGCGATGCGCCAGCACCTGGTCGAGCTCATGCTCGACCGGCGACTGAGCGAGCTTTGCTGGTCCCCGGACGAGCCTCGGGGCCAGCAGCTGAGCGATGCCATCATCGAGGCCCTGATCGGTGCCCTCAGTCACTCCTCGACTCACCGAGAGCTCGAGCAAGCAATCCGCCAGCTCATCGCCCGCTGGGCCGACCAACCGCTCGGCGAGGTGCTTGACGAGCTGGGCATCGCGCCCCCGGACGTGACACCTTTTGCCGTCACCAGCTGGTTGGCGGTCCGGGCGGTTTTGACCAGTGATGCCGCCCTCGATGGGCTCGCGAGGGCGATCGATGGGGCCCATGACGCCTGGCTCACGTCTCGGGGCGGCTGAGCGCCTAGCGCGGTTCTGTGCTCATCGTCCTTTGCGTGCAGCCCGCTTAGGCGGCCGGTCGGACTTGGCGGTGGCTTTCCGCCGGGTCGAGACCTTCTTCTTCTTCTTCTTCTTCTTCTTCTTCTTCGATTGGGGGGCGCCACGCTGGTTACGAATCCCGCCGCCCAGCCGTTCGGTGAGGAATGTGCCGGTCGCTGAGTCGGCGACGGCGGCGATTTGCTCGGGCGTGCCTGCTGCGACCAGGTAGCCCCCTCGTTCGCCGCCTGCGGGACCCAAGTCGATGACCCAGTCACAGCCGGCGATGACGTCGATGTTGTGCTCGATGATGATGACCGTGTTGCCTGCATCGCGGAGTGAGCTGACCGCGACCATCAGCAGCTCGATGTCCGAGAAGTGGAGCCCGGTGGTTGGCTCGTCGAGCATGTAGAGCGTCTGTCCCGTCGCCCGCTTGGCCAGCTCTCGGGCGAGCTTGACCCGCTGAGCCTCTCCGCCGGACAGGGTCGTCGCCGGTTGGCCGAGCTTGACGTAGCCCAATCCCACCCGGGACAGTGCCTCGAGCCTGTCCCGGAGCTTGCCAATCGCCTCGAACTGTTGCCGCGCTTCGTCGACCGTCAGCTCCAGAGCATCGGAGATCGACATGCCGCGGTAGAGCACCTCGAGCGTTTCGCGATTGTACCGCTTGCCGCCGCATTCTTCGCAGGTGACGAAAACGTCGGGCAAGAAGTGCATTTCTACCCTGCGAACGCCATCGCCTTGACAGGCCTCGCAGCGGCCGCCCTTGACGTTGAACGAGAATCGGCCGGCCCGGTACCCCCGGGCACGGGCTGCCGGTAGCCCGGCGTAGAGCTCCCGCAACGCACCAAACAAGCCTGTGTAGGTGGCGGGATTGGACCGTGGCGTGCGTCCGATGGGCGCTTGGTCGATGGCGACGACTTTGTCGATCTGCTCGAGCCCATCGACGCCGTCGCAGGGGCCCACTGGCCCGGTGGCGCGGTAGAGCGCAGCACGGGCCGCGGCCAGCAAGGTGTCGATGATCAAGGTGCTCTTGCCCGAGCCGCTCACGCCGGTGACGGCGACCAACAAGCCCGTGGGAATCGTAACGTCGATGGCCTTGAGATTGTTGGCTCGCGCCCCCAGCACTTTCAGTGCTCCGCGGCCTGGGCGCTTGCGTTTGCTCGGTAGCTCGATGCCCTTTTCACCGGTGAGATAGGGTCCGGTCACCGAGTTGGGCGCCTTCATGATTTCCGCAGGGGTGCCCTGAGCGACGACGTATCCGCCGTGCAGTCCGGCCCCTGGCCCCATGTCGATCACCTCGTCGGCGGCCATAATGGCATCCCGGTCATGTTCGACGACGAGCACGCTGTTGCCTAGATCCACCAGCGTGCGGAGCGCCACCAAGAGGCGCTTGTTGTCCTTGGCGTGCAGACCCACCGATGGCTCGTCGAGCACATAGAGGACACCGACCAGCGCCGATCCGATCTGGGTGGCAAGCCGAATCCGCTGTCCCTCGCCGCCCGAGAGCGTTTGGGCTGACCGATCGAGGGCCAGGTAGTCGAGCCCCACGTCGATCAGGAAGCCGAGCCGGCCCACCACGGCTCGCACCAGCGGTTCCATGATGGCCCGTTCGGTCGGGCTGAGCTGATGGCCCTCAGCCGACTCACTCATCGCCACCAATGCCTGTCGCACTTTGCTGAGGGGCAGGGCCCCGAGCTCGGCGATGTTCCGCCCATCCAGCTTTACCGCCAGAGCCTCCTGGCGAAGCCGCTGGCCGCCACACTCATCACAGCAGACGGTAACGATGAAACGCCCCAGCTCGGTCTCCCCCTCGAGCTCGTCTGGCTCTTCCTCTTCGTCGTGGAGCGGTGCGCCGCCGCTCGCGAGCAAGCGCTCGAGGCGCACGATGATTCCCTCGTAGTCTGCCTTTCGCTTGCGCTTTCGGCGGGGGCTCTGGCGGGCTCGGGTCTGCTTGCCGTCCAGGGTGGCGTAGAGCAACTGATCCCGCTCCCGTTTGGGCAGGTCGTGCCAGGGCACGTCAGGATCCACGGCCAGCGAGGTGACGGCCCGGTCGGTCTCGGTGGCCAGGGACACCGAGCCTCGCCGCCCCCAGGCCAGGACCGCCCCTTCGCGGAGCGTCTTCCGGTCGTTTGGGACGACCCGCGCCGGGTCGATACGCGAGCGGACGCCGAGGCCGCCACAGCTGGGGCAGGCGCCATGGGGGCCGTTGAAAGAGAACATCCGGGGCTCGATGGGGGGCAGCGAAATGCCGCAGCTCATGCAGGCGAACCGCTCGCTCATCCAAATCGGCTCCCGCGGCTGGTCAGGCTGCATCACGTTCACCAGCAGCACGCCGTCACCGAGCTTGAGGGCCAGCTCCACCGAATCGGTGACCCGCCCTTGGGCGCCGTCCTTGACCACGATTCGGTCCACCACAACGTCGAGATCGTGGGTCTTGGCCCGGTCCAGGACGAGGTCGTCGCCTAGATCGACGACCTCACCGTCGATTCGTACCCGGACGAAGCCCTCACGGCGCAACCGCTCGAGCTCAATCTTCAGCTCCCCACGGCGCGCGCGACACACCGGTGCGAGGATCGAAGCCCGGGTCCCGTTGCCGAGGTCGAAAATCCGATCGACAATCTGCTGGGCCGTCTGGGCCTCGATCCGCTGGCCACAGCCTGGGCAGTGGGGGATACCGACCCGCGCGTAGAGCAGCCGCAGGTAGTCACTGATTTCGGTGACCGTACCGACCGTGGAGCGGGGGTTCTTCGCCAAGGGCCGCTGCTCGATGGCGATGGCCGGCGAAAGGCCCTCGATCGCCTCGACGGCTGGCTTGGCGAGCTGCTCCAAGAACTGCCGGGCGTAGGCCGATAGCGACTCGACATAGCGTCGTTGCCCCTCGGCGTAGATGGTGTCGAAGGCCAGCGACGATTTGCCGGAGCCGCTCGGACCGGTGATCACTACCAGGCGATCCCGCGGTATCGCCAGGTCGAGATCCTTGAGGTTGTGCTGACGTGCACCCCGAATGGTCAGCCGAGCCATAGGTTAATCAAAACGTGTACCACGCTGGCCCACCCGCGGCGACCGAGGTCCACCTACTATCCTGTTAAGGGGGCGGGGAGGATTTTGCTTCCGCCACGGGCACGCGTCCGTGCGCGACCCCTAGTCCGTCCCGAGCCCGATGGTTTGGTCTAGGTCGGGGTCGGAAGGGGGAGGGAAGCGGGGTCGTGCGGCGGTTGGTGCACGTGGGGGAAGGGGGCTCGTGGAGGACGGCGGTACTGTCAGCAAAGGGAGTCGCGCTGCGGGGGTGACGCGCGAAGCGCGTCGGACCCCAAACCGTGAGCGAAAGCGAGCGATGCTCACCTTGGCCAATCGGGTCTGCGCCATGCTGACCGGCCTCATCCGGCACTGCAGCCGGTAGGCCCACAGGCCGTAGCAGAACCCGGGCGGGCTGCCGGCTGGCGGCCCGCAGCCCGCAGGATGTCAGTTGCTCAGCTTGAAGAGCATGGCACCGATGCGCCTGAGCTTCTCTTGTTGTTCGACGCTGCCTGAGAGCGAGACGCAGTCGAGCACTGCGCAGCATTCGCCCGCTGAGCCGAGGGCCGTCAAGAGATTGCTCTTGCCCACCACAGTCCCCTTCTTGGAGCACCCTGCGGCGATGTTACACACCACCGAGTCAGACGCCCGCAACCCTTGGTCGCGCAAGTGAGACCGTCCGCGGGGAAACCCCACTCGGGAGAACCACCGGTTCACCTCCACGGCGACCGATGGAGGCCCCGAAGCTCCAGTGAGCACGACCTGCGCATGTCCCGAGATTCGAGTGAAACGAGAATCGAGAGAGCCGAGCCATCGAGCCTCGAGCTTGTCGAGCCGCGAGAGCTCGGAAGCGTGAGGGAAGCGGGGTCGTTCGGGGGTTCGTGCTCGTGGGGGAAGGGGGCGCGGTAGTTGAGCCCCGAGCCCCGAATGCGAACTTGAGCACCCCGCGACAGTAAGAGGTATTCCTACCGACCACCGATCAAGGCTGCACCCACCAGGCCGCCAGGCCATCCAAGTACCAACATCTGGTCCAAATGAGCCGACCAGCTCATCATGCACCAGGCCATGACCGCTCTGCCCAGCGCCAGAACCCGATCGTTGATTGTTTCGATCGGCTTGGGTGCGGTTCTGGGGCTCGCAGGGGTGGTGGTCATTCAGCACCGCTGGCCGGTCCCGCAGCGGCCTGCTGTCCCTGGCGCTTCGCTGATGCCGTCTGCCGGCCATGGCAGCGGGGGGGCACCCTCACCGGTGGCCAGCCAGCCGCTCCCCAGCCCGGCACAGGCGTCCAGCTCTGCCCACCAGCCGCCGGGGCAAGCCTGTCCGGCCGACATGGAGTTGGTCGAGGGGCACTTCTGTCCCGCCTTGCGCTACGTCTGCGCCGAGTTCGTCGACGACAAGGAGTACAGCTGCGCGCAATACGCTCGTGGGCAGCGCTGCCAGGTGGCCTCTGACTACCGGCGCTACTGCATCGATCGCTACGAATGGCCCAATCGGGTCGGTGCGCGACCGCTGGTCTACGTCAACTGGCATCAGGCCAAAGCCCACTGTCTCGAGGTGGGCAAGCGCCTCTGCCGCCGGTCCGAGTGGGTGCTCGCCTGCGAGGGACCCAAGCGGCTGCCCTATCCGTGGGGGTTCGTACGCCACCCCAGCCCGTGCAACGTCGACCGCAGCAGCGTTCCCTTCGATGCTCTGGCCCTCGAGCGCACCGAATCTAGGGAGGAGGAGCTCGCCCGGCTCTGGCAGGCTGACCCGATCGGCTCCCACCCCGATTGCGTCAGTGCCTATGGGGTCTACGACATGTCGGGGAATGTCGACGAATGGACCGACAATTTGGCCGACAATCCTGGCACCCACAAGCCCTCCACGCTGAACGGTGGCTACTGGGGGCCCGTGCGGGACACCTGCCGCCTCACCACCAAGTCCCATGGTCCTCGGTTTCGGTTCTACCAGGTTGGTTTCCGGTGTTGCCGCGATACGGCTGACGGTGTGCAGGTGCCGCCCCCGCGCCCTTGGATCGATTCGGAGGGAGCGCCGGAGGAGGCGGCGGAGCGCTCTGCTGACTCCTCTGCTGACCCCTATGACGAGCTGGAGGGCGACCTGTGAGCAGTTCGCGGGTCGGGTTTGTGGTGGCCACCCTGCTGGCCTTGGGTGGCGCCGCCTTGCTCATGTGGCCTCGGTTCCGTCAGCCATCCCCGTCTCAGCCCCAGGCGCCAGCGCCGGCGGCTGCGTCAGCTACCAGCGGGACTGCGGTTTGCTCGAGCGCCGCGGTCGGGCCGCCTCCCTCGGCAAGACCAGGCACCGGCCCGCCGCATGTGACCATCCATCCAGAGTCGGCCGACCTGTGCCCTGCTGACATGGTCTATGTCGCCGGCAGCTATTGCCCCTTCGTGGCCTTTCGTTGTGCGTCCTATCTCGGCACCGTGCCCGAGCCCGCCCCGGGGTACGAGGCTCCGGACGAAGAGCGTCGCTGCGGTCGCTATCACAACGAGCTGATGTGCGAAGGCCGTCCAGCTAGGCTCAGGTTCTGTATCGACCGACTCGAGTACCCGAACATCGTCGGCGCCAAGCCCGTAGTGATGGTCGACTATCATCAAGCCAAAGCGGCCTGTCGGGCCGAGGGCAAGCGCATCTGTGAGGCTGACGAGTGGATGCTGGCTTGCGAGGGACCGCGGACCTGGCCCTATCCCTACGGTCTCGAGCGCGATCCTGGTGCCTGCAACATCGACCGGCGGCCGCGGCAGCCGAACCGGCGCGCCTTGAGCGTTCCCTATGATGTCTCAGTGGAGATCGAGCGGTTGGATCAGCGTGTCCCCGGTGGGGCATTGAGCAGCTGCGTCAGTTCATTTGGGGCACAGGATATGACGGGAAATGTGGCTGAGTGGGTTCACGACCGAGAGGCGGACGGTACCGACTCGTCCAGTCCGGCATCGCTGGCAGGCGGGCATTGGGAGCGTGTGCCGGCGACTTGCCGACGGCGAGACGGGTCCCACGCCCCCCAATTCCGGTCCTACCGGGTCGGGTTTCGTTGCTGTCGCGACGCCCTCGACGGCCGCAAGGCCCGTCGCCTCGCGCCCAGTGGGACCCGTCTGCCTCGCCGCCGGGCGCTGGTGAAGTAGCTGACCGAGGTTGCGACCCAGTGGGGAGCCCGATCCGTGGGACTATCGCCTGCCGAGCTCGAGCGCGCCACCGTCCCCCTTCCAAAGCGGGCGCGCTTGAGTTAGCTTGCGCGAGGTGGTCGATCCACAGTTTTCACGCCGTCGATTGCAGAACAACAGCACAACGCCGTACACGAGGTATTGTGTCGCTGGTAACGACGAGCGTGGACAGGGGCTGTTGGCATTCCGTCTGCAGAGGGCTGCCCTCGGGGCCCATAGCTCAAGTGGTCAGAGCCCCCGGCTCATAACCGGGTTGTTCCAGGTTCGAACCCTGGTGGGCCCACCGACGAGAACCAGGGCTGCTGCTGGGCAGCACCCTGGCACGCCACCTGGGGGTCTCGTTGAGGCCCCAACTATTTGCAGCCACGCTGGGAGCCCCCAACCCATAGGCGTGGAACGTGGACATTGCCC
>JAUVCD010000729.1 GCA_030590865.1 Myxococcales bacterium
CTGGGTGAAGGGATCGAAGTCGAGAGGGTAGGCCACCGGGGCGACGGCGGCGAAGACGTCGGCGGCCTCGCAGGCGATGCGGTGAGACAAGGCACTGCCGTTGGAGAGGCCCGTGGCGTAGATCCGCTTGGGATCGATGCACATGGCGTCGGCGATCTGCTGGACGATGGCCTTGGCCAGGCCCACGTCGTCCAGACCTTGAGACTGGGCCTGGCCGCAGCAGACGTCACCGGCGTTCCAGGACCTTGGCGTGCCGTAGCCGTTGGGCCAGGCCACCGCGAAGCCCTCACTCTCTCCCTTGTCTGCGAAACCCGATATCAGGGCCTGCTGCACCTTGTTGCTCGTGTAGCCGTGGAAATCGAGGACCAGTGCAATGGGTGCGGTGTCGTCGTAGCTGAGTGGCACCTGGAGGTCGTAATCTCGCTCGATGCCCTCGAAATCGATGGTGTAGGACTGCTTGCCAGGCACGAGCCCGTCACCTGGGCAGGCCGCCGTTTCACCCCCGGTGGCTCCCCCGCCGGCCTCACCCCCGGTGCCCGAGCTGGTGTTGCCGCCAGCGCCTGCGGCTCCACCGCCGCCGGTTCCGCTCGTGCTAGTCGCCGAGCCTCCGGTGGCTCCCGGTCCGATCACCGAGTCGTCGCCGCAGCCAAGGGTTGTCGCCAGCGCGAGAGCCGCTGCCGCCCCACCTGTTGTTGTCATCCAGCTCATTGGCCTGCCCTCGGCTAGCCTAGCATCTACGAGCGGTTCCACGGTTCAGGAAGAAATCCCCCTGGGCGGTGCACGCCCTAGGTGGTTTGACCGAGCCACCTAGGGCAGCCCGTTCAGCGGCGGCCCGTCTGCGCTATCATGGCGCGATGGCTAACTCGATCTCTGCCGCAGCACTCAGCCCCTCTCTGATATGGGGGCTCGCCCTGGCGATGCTCGGGACCTTCGTCGCTTGTTCGAGCGACGAAACCGACGGTCCCAATCAGACCACCACCAGCACGAGCTCCAGCTCCAGCTCCGGCGGTGGTGGCTCGACCAGCACGTCCTCCGGCACCGGCGGCTTAGGCGGCGCGGGCGGCGCGGGTGGTGCTGGTGGCGGGACAGGCGGCGATCCGCAGAGCTACACCGAGCGGTGTAACGACGAGCCCACGGTGTGGGTCGCCAAGGACGGTGCCGACGGAGCGAGCTGCGGAGGATCGAGCGATCCTTGCCTCACCATCAAACATGCCCTCGGCCTCGCCACGTCGGGCGACGCGGTCTGCGTGCGCCAAGGCACCTATGACGAGAGCTGGGTCGAGGTTCCGTCAGGGGTGCGTCTGATCTCGGCGGATGGCGACCAGGCGGCGGCCATCTACTCGGGCACCGAGAGCGCGGTCCGGTTCACCGACCAGGTCACCGGCGCCAGTCTCGAGGGCTTCGAGGTCTACGGCGATTGGGACCAGGGCAGCGCCGGCGATGGCCTCATCCGGGTCCATGATGCCAGCGACATCCTCGTCTACCGAGTGGTGGCCCATGACGCGCCCTATGACCAGGATGTGGTGAAGGTGTCAGGCCAGGTCACCGGTCTCGTGCTCGACGGGATCGTCGCCTACAACCCGGCTCACCGCACCGGTGGCAACTTCCAGGAGAACATCGACATCTTCGGGAGCGGGGCCCAGGGCAACGATCCGCCGCCGGTCAGCGGCGTCATCGTGCGCAACTGCTGGCTGTTTCACACGCAGCTTGGCGGCGACTTCCTGATCTACTCGAAGATCTACACCGAGCGGGTGGTCTACGAGAACAACGTGTTCGGGCCGTCTGGCGGTGGCGGTTGGGGCAACGTCGCCGTCGGCATTGGTACCGGGGAAGTGGGCATCCCCAATTCCTCAGCGCCGGTCATCGTCGACGCCATCGTGCGGAACAACATCTTCGTCGGGCTGAAAGGTGATGCCGCCTTGGGCGTGTTCAACTCGGAGAACGTGTGGATCTACAACAACACCTTCTATGGAAACACCGGTCCCGATCTGCGATCGGTCATCATGTTTCGGGGCAATTCCCATCAGGTGGGGCCAACCTACCTGATCGACAACGTCTTCTTGGACAACCAGCCGAGCCAGAGCGGCGCCGCGTTCTTCTGGGTTCGTGAAAATGGCCTGCCCACCACCTGGGAGCACCACCACAACCTCTACGACGGCAACATTGCCACCACCGACACGCCCTATGCTGGCGAGACCAACAGTGTTTACGACACCGATCCGGGGTTGACCTCGCCGGCGGTGCCCGTCACGGACAATCCGAGCCTGCAGCGGGTCGTGGAGATCAAGGCGGACTACGCACTGACCAATGGCTCGCCGGCCTTGGGTGTCGGGATAGACGTCGTTGGAGAGACGGGCCATCCCAACTGGGAGCCCGGCGCGACGGACCGACGCTGGGACTACGAAGGCGATCCGCGGGACAGCGGTGGCGCTTGGGATCTAGGGGCGGACGAGCGCTGACCGGTCGGTTCACGGCAGGATCTGCAGCACCGTGCGTGGGTGCCCGTCGGGGCTGCAGCCAGGCCGATGAAAGGCGAATGCCTGCTCGATGGCGTCGTTCTCTAGGGCCACGCAACCTAACGTCCAGTCCGAGTAGTCTCGGCCCCCGCCCCCGCCGTGGACCTGGATGTAGCTTCCCAGGGCGGTGTTCTGCGGTGGCGTCCGACAGCCCTTGAAGGCCCCGACGATGGCTCGGTGCTGAGCCGGACCGATCTGCCCGTCTCTCAAGCCGCGATCCGCGTCCACCGCGTTGGGGTAGGCGACCTGTAGCGAGCGATGAAACTTGCTGTGGTACTTGGTGCTGATGAAGTACTCGCCCTCTGGAGTGCGGCCGTCGCCCTCATGGTGTTTGTGGCCCTCGGGGGCGAAGCCCAGCGACACGCCATAGCGGCCCGCGACCGTCTCACCGCACAACAGCTCGAGCCGCCGCGCTGCTTTGTAGATCACGATCGTTCGGGCCTCGGAGCAGCGATCGAGTAGCTCCGGCTGCACCGGTCCGAGCGGTGGTTCGGTTGGCTTGTCCAGCTCGCCTGTCCCGGTCTTGGCACTCACCTCGTCGACCGTCCCGATGCCATCGGCGTGGCCCGCGGTGAGCGTCTCGATGCGGTTCACGGCGGCCGCGACCGTGCTCATGGGTCGGGCGGCGTCAGCTTCGATAGCCCGCGGTGCAGGACCGCCACAGCCGATCGCCGTGGCCAGGGCGAGGAGGGTCGGGACGCGGGTGCAGGTGGGTGTCGACATGAGCCTGACTTTCAATAGGGGGTTCATCAAGCACGTCGTTCGAACGCCTCAGAGTGTGACCAGCACGCCTCTTTCCCTGGGATCGACCGCTGCAGGGTGCAGCTTCACGCGGTCTCGGCATCGAGATCGCCGGCTGCAGATGCGCCACTGCGCTGCCTCGCCTAGGGTGCAAGGCTATGAAAAAGCTGCGGGATCGGGTGGCGGTCATCACCGGCGCGGCCTCGGGGATTGGGCGGGCATTGGCGCTCGAGCTAGCCACGAAGGGCGCGCACCTGGCCCTCTGTGATCTGGACGAAGAGGGCCTCGAGAGGACTCGCGAGCGGGCTGCAGGTCGGGGCGTGCGGGTCACCACCGCACGGATCGACGTCGCGAATCGAGAGGCCGTGCATGGCTGGGCCGAGCAGGTCGAGCAGGAGCACGGCGCGGTGCACCTGGTCATCAACAATGCCGGCGTTGGGCTGGCGGCGAGCCTGAGGCGAGTCCGCTATGAGGACTTCGAGTGGCTGATGGGGATCAACTTCTGGGGGGTGGTCCACGGCACCCGGGCTTTCTTGCCCATCTTGGAGCGGCAGGACGAGGGGCACATCGTCAACATCTCGAGCATCTTCGGCATCATCGCAGCGCCGCTGAACGGCACCTACAACGCTGCCAAGTTTGCCGTGCGGGGGTACTCCGAGGCGCTGCGGATGGAGCTACAGCTCGATGGCCTCTCCATCGGAGTCACTTGCGTTCACCCCGGTGGCATCAAGACCAACATCGCTCGCACCGCTCGCGTCCAGGAGGGTGACTTGGCCATGGGACAGGACGACATGGCCCAGTTCTTCGAAGCGGCGGCCCGGACCACCTCAGCGGGCTGCGCCCGTCAGATCATCAAGGGCGTGCGGCGCAACGCGCCCCGGGTGCTGGTGGGCTTCGACGCTCGGGTCATGGACGCGATGCAGCGGCTAGCGCCGACGGCCTATCAGCGCATCGTGCGGCGCTTTGCGCGGGACCATTGGCCCGTGCGTTGATGTCACGCTGAGTGCTTGCAGCGGGGGCAGCGATTGGGGCCGTCAGGGGTGATGAGGAAGGCCTCAGCGCGACAGTGAGGACAGGCCTCGATGGCCGTGAACTCGGCCTTCAGACCGCAGGCTGAGCAATGGCCAGTCTGGACACCCCCCGCTTCCGCGGCGGGGGTGTACTGCCAACCTTGACCACATTTTGGGCAGGTATTTCGTTGCTGCTCCAGCTTGGCCGC
>JAUVCD010000732.1 GCA_030590865.1 Myxococcales bacterium
GCCAGTAGTCTTACGCAGACCGAGCGAGATGTTCATCCCCGTGATGGCCGGCGGCACGTAATTGCCGAAGGCTGAGCTCTTCAGCAGCCCATAGTTGGGCGTCTGCCCGGGCTGATCGGTCCACGGCACGCGGCACTGGTCAGCGCTCGGCGCCGAGCGAGCTCCTCCTCGAGCAAGGCTGAAGGCATGCATCTTGTCGTCGATCGTCTCAATCGCAACGAAGTCCTTGCCGGCGCAGATGCGCTTGGCACGCTCACCGAGGGGCTTGGTCCAGGCGACTTTGCCGCGCTCGGCATCGAAGGCGTGCACCTTGCCGCGCGGATCGACCACCACGAGCCTGTCTCCCACGACCGCAGCGCGAGCCTCATGCATCGAGGAATGGTTCGGAAGATCGGTGAGTTGCCAGAGCTTTTCGCCGTTGCGTCCGTTGAAGGCCGCAATCGTGTTGGTGACCTTGCTGCCCTTCAAGATCCGAATCCAACCGATGACGTCGAGCACGTCATCGGAATTGACGTCGTAGAGCATCGGTTGAAGGTTTCCGTTGAACTGCAGCTTTCCGCTGAAGATGCCACCAGGCGCTCCCCGCCCCTTGAGGGCGAAGAAGCCGGCCGACCCGAGCACGATCAACAGTGGGATCAGCACCATCACCCACACGTATCGGGTCGCCGTGGGAACGTAGATCACCGGCTGCTGGTACTGACCAGGCTGCGGCGGAGGAGCCTTCGCGCTCTTGGAGCGTTGCACCACTGACGTTGTCCCGCAGTAGCTGCAGGTAACGCCCTCCACCTGTGGGTCGAGCTTCAGGTTCGCGCCGCAAGTCGGGCAGATTGCCGGGACAATTTTTGCCATTGTTAGCAGGGTATTGGCGCGGTCTCGTTCTGTCGAACGCAATGTTCGCCCCTCGAACGACATCGCTCCGCACAAGCGGGCACGGTCTAACGGCGCGCCTTCAGAATGGCCGCGGCCTCGGCGCCGAGGTCTTCGACACAGGCGTCGATATTGGCTTGCCGAGTGCGAAAGCAGAGCACGCAGACTCGTCCGTAGAAGTGCTCGCCCACCGGAGCACCGGTGAGCAGCACTCGGTTGCGACGGTTGACGCCCTCGAGCAGTGCGAGGGTGGCGGCGTTGCGCTGCTCGCCGGTAGCGCCGTCCCAGCCGAGCTGATAGGCGAAGAGTGATAACGGTGGCGGGGCGAGCAACTGGAGACCTGCAACGGCGGTGAGCCGCTCGGCACACTGGAGGGCCAGGGCACGCTTCTCGGCAAGGGCAGCCCGAAATCGCTCAGCGCCGAAGAGCTTGAGGGGCAGCCAAAGTCGCAAGCCTCGAAAGGGCCGGGACAGCTCGGGACCGAATTGAGCGGGATTGTAGATATCAGAAGGTGGCAAGGGTGGCAGGTAGCCGGCGTGACCGGCATGAGCGGCCCGCAATGCCTCGCCGTCCCGCACCAGCAGCGCCCCGGTGCCAAAGGGGAGGAACAGGCCTTTGTGAGGATCGAGAGTCAGCGAGTCGGCCCGCGAGAGCCCGGCCAAGAGCGGTCGAAGCTCGGGGCACATGTGGAAGAAGCCACCATAGGCGCCGTCGCAGTGATGCCACAGCTGCTCGGTCGCACAGAGATCGGCGATGGCATCGAGCGGATCGATGGCGCCTGTATTGGTGGTCCCAGCCGCTGATACCACCATGAAGGGACGTAGGCCGGCGCGGCGATCGACCTCAATGGCCTCGGCCAGTCGATCGACCCGCAGCCTCTCGCACTCGTCGACGTCGATGACCCTCACTCGATCGGGCAGGATACCGGCGAGCTGGGCGGCCTTGGCGACACAGTGATGAGCTTGCGTCGAGGTGTAGAGCACCCCCTCGCGCAACGCGGGTCCGAGCAGCTTGTGGCGGGCGGTGACGATGGCGGTGAACGTGGCCATCGAGCCGCCGGTGGTGAGCAGACCGCGGGTCGTCGCCGGAAAGTCCATCCAGTCCCGGAGCCAGTCGAGGACGTTGGCTTCGAGCTGCACCAGCGCTGGCGCGGCGTTCCACACACCGGTGTAGCGGTTGATTCCGTCGGCGATGAGATCGGCCAGGGCGGCGGGAAAGATCCCGCCGCCTGGCACATAGGCCAGGTAGCCCGGGCCGGCGCAGTTGAACGAGCGGAGCGCCCAGTCATCCAGCAGTGGCGCCAGCAGCGCCTCGAGCTCAGCGCCCTGCTCAGGAGGTGGCTCCCTCATGGCGCGGCCGTAGTCAGCCCCGTCTTCGACGAGCCCGCTGGCCGGCAGATCGCTCAGAGAGGTAATGTGATCGACCAGCCGGTCCACCACGGTTCGAGCCATGACGCGCATCTCGGTGGCGCTCAGCTCGAGGCTAGCCAAATCGTGGGGATCACCAGGGACGGCCACGAGACTCAGCACCCGTCGTCCACTTCGCGGGTGAAACCCGACGCGAACTTCATACGCCAACGGGGCACACCGCGAATGACGAGGAAAGACAGCTCACCGCTCAGACCAGTGGGCAAGCGCATGCCGTGAGTCACGTTGGCCACCGCGTGAGGCAAGGTGCAGCTAGGTAGGCGCGTCGGCAGATGATTGCCACAGCCGCCTGGATCGGAGCGACGAGTAACCCCGTCGCCACTGACGATCACTGCTACGCAGCTTGCGTCTTCGCCTCTTCGGAAAAGGTAGGTCACCTTACCATCGACGCCGTTCAGATCGACCAGGCCGCCCTCGCCCACCTGTAGGGCATGGAGCAGCGCCAGCTGCGGGTCAGGCAAGAGCTTGCTGGCGTGCCCTAGAGCCAGGGGAGCATAGGCCACGGCGTCGAAGCGGCCGGGCTCGAAGCTCGGCTCGAGCGGCTGGGTCTGGGGTGCATCGCCGGCTGTGTTTGGCTCCGCGCCCAGACGGGCAGGCTGATCCGGAGGTCTGGACGACGACGCCGTCACACTCGCCGTCTCCACCGACGATTGGCTGGTTGACGCCACCGAGGTCCTGTCGCGGAACGCCTTGCGACCTGACATGACCCACCAGCCAGCACCGCCGACCCCCAGGGCAAGCACCAACGCTGCAACCAAAGCCAGTACCGCCGGCCCCGATCGAGCCTCGCTGCGATCGGCTGCGTCGCCTTCGAGCCCCCGCAGCGTCGAGGGCGTAGCACCCCGCGGCGTGACTGCCTGGGCTGGTGCGACGGGCCGGGCAGCACCCTGCTGTGGCGGGGTGACCCGAACCACTGGCGCCGCCCCAGCAATATCATCAGGCGTTCCGACCACGGTGTGGGCCGTGGCGATGGCTGTCGCCTCGAACGGCGTGGGAGCCAGTGGTATGTCTGAATCGCCGATGCCTACTGCCGCAACGAGTGCCGCCCGAAAGGAGGCCGCGTCGGCAAAACGATCATCCGGCTGCTTGGCAAGGGCCCGCAGCAGCGCCTGGTCTAGCGCCTCGGGCAGATCGGACACCAGGCTGCGGAGCGGCTGGGGCATGCACTCGACTTGTTGTTTGATGATCGTGTAGAGACTGTCGCCCTCGAAGGCCCGTCGCCCGGTCAGGGCCTCGTAGAGCACCAGACCGAGAGCATAGAGATCGGTGCGGTGATCGACCCGCCCGCCAGCCGCTTGCTCAGGGGCCATGTACTGGGGCGTGCCCAACACGCCGGTGCTGGTGGCAGCGACTCCGCCTCCGCCTGGGCCAGGCGGTAGCAGCTTGGCGATCCCGAAGTCGAGGACCTTGGCCCGCCCATTCTTGGTCACGAAGATGTTGTCCGGCTTGATGTCCCGATGGACGATCCCCTGCTCATGGGCTGCGCCGAGGGCGTCGAGCACCTGGGTGGCGATGCGCACCACCTCACGGGCCGGCAAGGCGCCACGGGTGGCGATGCGACCCGCCAGGGACTCGCCGTCCAGCAGCTCCATCAGAATGAAGGGACGACCGTCCGGCAGGGTCGCCAGATCGAGCACGTTCACGATGTTCTCGTGACGAATCACGTTGACCGAGCGAGCCTCTTCGAAGAACCGCCGCACCACCTGAGGGTTGGCAGCCACGTCACGGGTCAGCACCTTGATGGCCACCCGACTGCCAATGTGGGGATGCAGGCCCTCGTAGACCCGACCCATCCCACCTTGCCCAATGCAGCGCTCGACCCGGTAGCTGCCTACCATCTGACCCACCAATGGGTCGGCGGGATCGAATTCTGGGCCTGAGGAGCTCACGTCAGCTGATCTTCGATGGTGAAGGGCTCGTCGTCGTCTCCGCCGCAGCCAACCGCCAGAGCACCTGCGAGCGCCGTCGCCAGCGAGAGCTTCCACACTACCAGTGCCACTGCGAGTATTGTACCTGAGACCCAGGAGGAGCGATGAGTATGATCCCATGGTGGCGTGAGCCCAACCGACACGACTTCAACCGCATCGCCGACAACATGGACCTCGAGGGGGAGGTCAGCGATTCGCTGGCCATCCAAGTCCGCAAGCTGCTCGAGCTGG
>JAUVCD010000154.1 GCA_030590865.1 Myxococcales bacterium
CAAGGACGACGACGCCAAAGACGACGACGCCAAAGACGACGACGCCAAGGACGACGACGCCAAAGACGACGACGCCAAAGACGACGACGCCAAAGACGACGACGCCAAGGACGACGACGCCAAGGACGACGACGCCAAGGACGACAAGCCCGCTGACAAGCCCGCTGACAAGCCCGCTGACAAGCCAAAGGCTGCCCCCGCCCGGAAGGTGGCCGCCCCAGCAGAAGATGACCTGCCTGAGGATGAAGAAGGGGGCTCAGGTTGGATTTACGCCTTGCTGGTCGTCGGAATCATCATCGGCGCCTACTATCTGTTGAGCGGGGACGATGAGACCACCACGCCCGCGCCGACGCCGAGCGCCAAGCTTCCCGCCGCGACGCCCCCATCGAGCAAGCCCAGCGCCGCGACATCCGCAGAACCGAAGGCAGATGCCGGTGCGGACCTAGCCCAAGACGCCGGACCCGCCGCCAGTGCGAAGCCCACGGCCGAGCCCTCCGCGGCGCCGGCGCCCAAGCCCAAGCCCAAGGGCCCCTACAAGCCGAAGCCCAAGCCCAAGCCGACGTCGGACATCTACGAGTAGAGCTGCTGAACGAGACGGCCGCTGCGGGCAGACTGCTCGCGCGGCCCAACCAACGAAGCCAGGCGCGCCTACCAGAGCCGCGACCTGCTCATGGCTCTCACGCCTCGCCGAGCTGCTCGAGCTCGGTCTCTAGCTGTTCCCACTCAGCCATCAACTGCTCGATGCGCGGGCCCAGGGTCGCCTGTTCCCGTTCGATGGCAGCGACATCCTCCGGCGGCGTTTGCTCGAAAAACCCGGGCTCGCAGTAGCGTTCCCGAATCTCGGCGAGACGCGCCTCGGCCTGTTCGATGGCTTCGGTTGCTCGATCCCGGGACGCGCAGAGCTTGCGATGCAGATTGCGACGCCGCTTCTGCTCCTCCCAACCATGAGTGGCCTGTCCAACGGCCGCCGCTTTCTGAGCGGCCCGCTCACGCTTCGCCTTGGCGACTACCGTGCGGGCGTCGAGGTGGTCATCACCGGCATGGGCCAAATACTCCTCGTATGTGCCCTGGTAGTCGTGCATCCCTGCTGGGGTGAGCTCGATGATGCGATCGGCCAGCTTGGATACGAACCAGCGGTCGTGGGACACGAAGATGACTGTCCCGGCGTAGGCCTGCAAGGCTGCCACGAGCGCCTCGATGGACTCGAGATCCAGGTGGTTGGTCGGCTCGTCGAGCACCAGGACGTTCGGTTTTTGAACCACTATGCGGCTGAGGATGAGGCGGGCAGCCTCGCCACCAGACAGGGACCCCACCTTCTTGTCCGCATCCTCTCCGCTGAGCAGCATGCGCCCCAACTGCCCGCGCACGAAGCTGGTGGGCTCTTGCGAACAGATCTCCCACAGGTACTCGAGCGCCGTCGTTTTGCGATCCGCCAGCAGCTCGCGATGGTCCTGGGCAAAGTAGCCGACGCTGGTCTCGTACCCCCAGCGGACCTCGCCGGCGTCGGGCGATACCCGATCGACCAGAATCTTCTGTAGCGTCGACTTCCCTATCCCGTTGACGCCGATGACGGCGACGCGCTCACCACGGCGCACCGACAGCGACACACCGTCGAGCACTCGATTGTCGCCATAGGACTTGCTGATCCCGTCGACCTCGACCACCTCGCGACCGCTCTTCCGCCGCTGCTCGAAGCGGAACACCGGGGCGCGGCGAGACGATTGGGGCAGTTCCTCAATCTCAATCTTCTCGATCTGCTTGACTCGACTCTGGGCCTGCCGTGCCTTGGTGTTCTTTGCCCGGAAGCGCTCGATGAAGGCCTTCTTTTCTGCAATCGCCTGCTGCTGCTTGGCGATCTCGGCCTCTTTGCGGGCCCGGGTCTGTTCCTTCTCGGCGATAAAATTGGTGTAATTCCCGACGTAGAGCGTCACCGTCGCGTAGTCCACGTCGAGAATGTGGGTCGCCACCCGGTTGATGAAACGGTGGTCATGAGAGACGACCACTGCGCAGCCGTCGTAGGCGCAGAGGTAATCCTCGAGCCAACGAATCGTCAGGATGTCCAGATGGTTGGTCGGCTCGTCGAGCAGCAGTAGATCCGGTTTGGCGATCAAGGTCTGGGCCAGCAGCACCCGCAGCCGGAACCCCCCGGAGAGCGTCGACAGCGGTTGGTGATGGTTTGGGCCGGCGATGCCCAAGCCCTCGAGCACCGCCGCGCTGCGAGACTCGAGGGTGTAACCATCCGCCATTTGGATGCGATCTTCTACGTCGGCGATGGCGGCTCCGTCAGGCTCGTCAGCGGCGAGCAACCGCACCTTCTCCGCCAGCGCTTCCCACACCGGTCGGTCTCCCATCATCGCCACGTCGATGATCGCTTGCTCGTCCCCCAAGAAGCGGTCTTGCTCGAGCACGCCGATCCGGGTGGCCGTGGGGATCATCAGGTTCCCTTCGGTGTGGGACTCGTGACCCGCCAAGATGTGCAGCAGGGTAGTCTTGCCCGAACCGTTGGCGCCGACCAGCCCGTAACGGCAGCCAGTGTTGAGCCGCACGGATACGTCGGCGAACAGGGTGTGATCACCGAAAGACTTGCCAAGGGAGCTGAGACTGACCATCAGGAGGAGACCCTCCTGCTAGCTCATTTCGCCGGTGGTGTTTACCCACGCTTGTCACATCATGAAAAAAGCGCCACAAATGAGTGTTGTGAGACGTTCCCAGCTCATCGTGTCAACCCTGCTGGTCCTTGGGTGGTGGGGGCCATCCGCCTGCCAGCCCGACCCACCACCAACCCAGCGGCAAAGCCCCTCGACAGGGGCCACCCTGCCGGTAAGCAGCCACGCGAGCCAGCCGGCACCGGAGGATGGCGGACCACGCAAACCATCGTCCCGACGGTGCCGACCTTTCTGCAAGATCCGCGGCCACTGCACCTATGAGGCCAGTCTCAACGCCTGTATCGCCCGCGACGCGGCCGATTGCCGCGCGTCACGTGCCTGCCGGGTGACCGGCCTCTGCACCTACCAAGGCCATACCTGCATGGGAGGCTCGGACGACGACTGTCGCGCCTCCGAGCGCTGCCGGGACGAGGGGCTGTGCACCTTCGGCCCAGGGGCCATCAACGTCTGCATGGCCACCAAGGTGGAAGACTGCAAGGCCTCGACAGCCTGCAAGGACCAGGGGCACTGCGGGCTCGACGGCGAAATCTGCGTCGCCGTCGCGACCGCTGACTGCGCAGCCTCCCGCGGCTGCCGCGAGGCAGGCCACTGCTCACTCAAGCGGATCGGACGGCTGCCGAACCAGAAAACCCGCTGTGCGGCCGTCAGCGACGCTGACTGCAAAGCATCCTTGACCTGCAAGAACGAGGGTAACTGCGCCGCCTTCGAGAACCGGTGCGCGAAGGCCGGCGGCGAGCCAGAAGACAGCAAGGGCCGCTAGGGAGCGACCGGACGTGGCCAAGGGCAAGCAGAAGCGTAGGACGTTGCTCGGCGGCTGGCGACGGTGGGCCAACAAGAGCGCTCAGAATGCTCTGGAGATCGCCCGCCTCGGTCGGCTCACGGCCGTCGAGGGCGCCCCTTTCGAGGTGGTCGAGCGCAGCCGGGTGTATCGGCTCCGGCGCTACGGCGTGGAGCAACCCGGCCAACCCGACCGCCCCGCGCTCCTCTTGATCCCGCCACTGATGCTCACCGCCGAAATCTACGATGTCGATCCCGAGTTGAGCGCCGTGGGCATGTTGACCCGCGCGGGCATCGACGCCTGGGTGATCGATTTCGGTGCTCCAGAGCGGGAAGAAGGGGGGATGGAACGGACCCTCGATGACCACGTGCGGGCCGTCGCTGAAGCGGTAGAGCGGGTCGCAACGATCACCGGCCGGGACGTCCACTTGGCCGGCTACTCGCAAGGCGGCATGTTTGCCTACCAGGGAGCAGCCTTCCGGCGCTCCGACAGAGTTGCCTCGGTCATCACCTTCGGCAGCCCAGTCGACTTGCACCGCTTCGTTCCCATCCTCGGCCGAGACATCGCCGGCCGCATCATGCGCGCCGCCCAGCCCATGGTCGAGGTCCCACTCGCCCGCATCGAGGGTCTGCCCGGTGCGCTGACGAGCACCGGCTTCAAGCTGCTGACGCCCCGCAAAGAAATGGAGCAACTGGTCGACTTCCTGCGCAAGCTCCACGACCGCCAGGCCCTGAGAAAACGGGAGCGCCGCCGACGATTCATGGGCGGCGAGGGCTTCGTGGCCTGGCCGGGACCGGCCCTGCGCCAGTTCTTCGACGAGTTCATCGTCCACAATCGCATGCTCTCCGGGGGCATCGTGATCGACGGCCGCACGGTGACCTTGGCCGACATCACCTGTCCCATCCTCCGCTTCGTCGGCGATCGAGACGACTTCGCGCCCCCCCGAGCGGTACGAGCGATCGAGCGCGCCGCGCCCAACGCCGAGCACCACGAGGTGATGCTGCCGTCCGGTCATTTCGGTCTGGTGGTCGGTTCGACGTCGCTGCGCGAGGGGTGGCCGAATGTCATCGCCTGGTTGCGGTGGCGCGAGGGGTCGAGCCCCACACCAGCGGCCTTTGCTGGGCCGGCACCGCAGCAATGGCAGGACGAGCCAGAGGAGCACTCGGAGGTTGACCTCGACTACCGCCAATTGACTGATGAGATCCGGGGCGCGGTCCTCGCCCGGCTCGGGCGGCTGCGCGAGGTCTTCCAAGACGCCAGCGACACAGCCGACGATCTGCGCTGGCAACTGCCACGGCTGGCACGACTGGGACGCATGACCGGCAGCACCTTGGTGAGCGCGAGCCGAGCGCTGGCTGACCAAGCGCAAACCCTCGGGAGCCACACGTTCTTCTTGTGGCACGGCCGCGCCTTCTCTTACGCCGACGCGGACAGGCGGGTGAACAACGTCACCCGGGGACTCATCCACTGCGGCGTGCGGCCTGGCGATCGAGTGGGCGTGCTGATGGACCCTCGGCCCAGCTATCTGTCCGTCGTCACCGCGCTGAACCGGCTAGGCGCCGTTGCTGTGCTGCTGAGCCCCAAGCTCGCGGACGGACCACTTGCCGACGCTTTGGGCGTCGAGCCCTTGGCCGCGCTGGCGACCGACCCAGACAACGCGCCACGGTGCCGCAGTGCCTTCGCGGACAAGGTACTGGTGCTCGGCGGCGGGGGTGGGGAGCGGCTGTTGATCGATGGGGTGATCGACATGGAAGCCATCGATCTGAGCCTGACCACCCTGCCCTCCTGGTATCGACCCAGCCCCGGCCAAGCCCGCGATTTGGCGATGATTTTGGTCAGCCCCCAGCGAGCAGGTCAGCCCAAGGTCTCCCGGGTGAGCAACGGGCGCTGGGCGTTCTCCGCCTTGGGCGTGGCCTCGGCAGCCACGCTGACGCCAGCCGACACAGTCTACTGTTGTCTGCCGCTACACCACCCAGCAGGCATCATGGTGTCCGTCGGCGGCGCCTTGATCGGCGGCGCGCGGCTAGCCCTGTCGCCAGGCTTCCGACCTGCCGAGCTGTGGAACGAGGTGCGGCGCTACGGTGCCACGGTCGTTTTTTATGCCGGCGAAATGGCGCGCCAGCTGCTCGCAGCGCCGGCGTCGCCAGCGGAGCGCAACCACCCGGTGCGACTATTCGCGGGCAGTGGCATGCGGGCCGACGCCTGGCAGCGCTTGGGTGAGCGGTTCGGCGTCGAAGTGCTCGAGTTCTACGCGTCCACTGAACGCAATCTGGTGCTCGCCAATGCTTCAGGAGAAAAGAAGGGCGCAGTGGGGCGGCCGATACCCGGCAGCGCCGAGCTGGCCATCGTTCGCTACGATCTCCAGACAAGCCGCCTGGTCGAACGACACGGTAAGCTCGTTCGCGCCCCTGTGGGCGAGCCGGGGGTCGCCATCGCGCGGGTGTCCGAGCGGGTCAGTGGACCGACCGTTCGTCGCGACGTGTTCACCAGTGGCGACCGCTGGTACGTCACCGCCGACCTGCTGCGGCGCGATGAGGATGGCGATTTCTGGTTCATCGATCGACTCGCCACGATGGCTCGCACCGCAGGGGGGGCGATCCCCACTCCACCGGTGGAGGATGCGCTCTACCAACTCGCCGAGATCGAGTTGGCCGCTGCCTTCGGCGTTAGAGCCGATGGAGAAGCCCACGATGTGCTGGTAGTCGCCGTAGTCAGTGCACGTGCCCTCGACGCTCGACAGCTCACCAAGATCTTGCGTCGCGAGCTCGAGCCGAACGAGCGCCCGCACGTCGTCCGCCGGGTCGCCGAAATCCCCATGAACGAGGGCTTTCGCCCCATCAAGTCGGCACTGCGCGCTGCCGGCCTCGATCCGAACACGGCACTTCAGACCCTGCGCTACGACGAGCAGCAGCAGCGTTACCATTAGGAAGGCCGCGCTGGCCGGGGTGTGGGCCCACGGGCCTACTGGTCTTGTTCGATGAGCTCCCGCATCGCGGACACGCCCTTGACGGCGCCGCCCAAGTTCTCGTCGTTGAGCAGGCCACTGGGTAACGGAATGCGGGGATACAAGAACAGCTCGAGGGTCATCTTGGTGTGGTCGCCAGGAAGGCTCTCGAGGCTCCAGCGGGCATAGGCATCTCTCACATTGCCCTCGATGAAGCGGCTCTCATAGATCTCGACGCCAGCCGGGGCGTCGATCTTGCGCATCTCGAAGCGTGCCCACATCTTCACGACACCATGCAGCGCTGCCCACTGCATGTAGACCTCGCGACCCCCTCCTGGGGTGCGGCCCAGGACCCGCGATGCGCGGTAATGAGGCATGAAATCGGCGTAGCTGCCGTAGTCGAGCACTGCCTTTCGCACCTGCTCCATGGGAGCGTTGACGACCACGGTCGAACGACCGCGCACCAGGTCGCTGTCAGCGATCGGTACCGCCTCGGTGGTCGGCTCCCGTAGCCGACCGGAAGTCCCAGAGAGCTCAGGCTCCTCGCCTATGTCTTCCTCGACCACGACCGGTAGCTCGTCGCCAGAATGCTGCTCTCGTTCGTCCGGCCATTCGCTACGGCTAGGCGTCGACGAGGCGCAGGCGGGCGCGCATAGCGCCAGCACTAGTGGGAGCCACAACCCCTTGTTCTGGACCTGATCCATCACCGCTTCCCTGGAAAAAAGGCCAGGCCTAATAATCTAGCAGTCCGCGGCCCGCGGGCAACTTGCACGAACCCCAACTGACCGCTAACCACCCTGTCATGATGGATGTGTTGCTCGAGATTCTGGGATTCGCAGGAAAAGGTCTGATCGTCTTCATCACCGTCGCGGCATGCGCGGCGATCCTGGTCGCGCTACTGCGCCCATCGCGACGAGGCGCAAGTCACGAGGGGCGGCTCGAGGTCCGCAAGCTCAACGAGCAACTGCGCGGGGCGGCTGAGGCCCTACACGCCGCGGTGATGGCGCCGAAGGACTACAAGAAGCGCAGCAAAGCGCTCGCCAAGGAGGACAAGAAGCGTCAGCGCCCAAAACGAAACGTCTTCGTCCTCGACTTCAAAGGGGACATCATGGCCACGGCGGTGGAGGGCCTGCGTCGTGAGGTCACCGCCCTGCTAGCCGTCGCAGGAGACCAGGACGAGGTGGTGTTGCGACTCGACAGCCCTGGCGGCACGGTCCCCAACTACGGCCTGGCCGCGTCCCAGCTGGCGCGACTGAGAGAGCGAGACCTGAAGCTCACCGTGTGCATCGACAAGGTGGCGGCAAGCGGAGGCTACCTGATGGCCTGTGTGGCCGAACAGATCATCGCGGCGCCCTTCGCCATCGTCGGATCCATCGGTGTGGTGGCGCCATTGCCCAACCTGCATCGATTGCTAGAGCGACACGGTGTCGATTACGAGAACGTGACCGCTGGCAAGTACAAGCGAACCGTGAGCTTCTTGGCTGAGAACGACGACGAGGGGCGGCGCAAGTTCCAGGAACAGCTCGACGAGACTCACGACCTGTTCAAGGCTTTCATCCACCAGAACCGTCCGGAGCTCGACGTGGAACAGGTCGCCACTGGCGAGTATTGGCATGGCACGCGAGCCGCCGAGCTCGGCCTGGTGAATCAACTGATGACTAGCGATGACTACCTGATGAGCAAGCTCGACAGCGCCAACCTGCTGATGGTCTCGTTTCGTCGTCACCGAAAGGTCCGAGAGCGCATCGCCGGGGCGGCCAGCTTGGCCGCGAGTCGGGTGGTCGAGGTGTGTTGGAATCGCCTGCGCGAGGTGCCCCAAGGGTGATTGCGGCACGCTCACTGCTGTGCATCACGCTGGTGGTCCTGGGCTGCGACCGCGGGATCAGCACCGATCCTGCGCGACGACTCCCGACGAGCGCCAGCGCCGATGCCAGCGCGCCACCGGTTCCGCCTCACGATGCCGCCTGTGCAGAGCAGTGTCGACAACGAGGCGAATGTCGGGCCAGTCACGACCGCTGTGTGGCGACGCGGTCGACCGACTGCCGCCGGTCGCTGGGCTGCGCCAGCGATGGCCGCTGCAGCTTGCACACCGGCGAGTGCATGGTGGCCACCGACGACGACTGCGCCCTGTCTTCCCGGTGCCGCAAGGGCAAGGCGTGCTTGGCCCGCCACGGCGAGTGCGTCGTCAGCTGCGCCGAATCAGTGCGCTTATGTCGGAACCAGGGCCGTTGCACTGACCGAGACGGGCGCTGCGTCGCCACCGAAAATGCCGCCTGCGCCGCCGCCCAGACCTGCACCCACGATGGCAATTGTGTCGCCCGCGGCGACCGTTGCGTGGCCGGCTCGGACGCCGATTGCCTACAGTCCCGTTGGTGCCAAACCCATGCGCGTTGCAGCGCCGTCGATGGAGCCTGCACCATTACCTCGGCAGCCGATTGCAGCCGCTCCAAGCTCTGCCAACAGCAAGGCCTCTGCACCTTCGAAACCAACCGCTGCATTGCCGGAACTGACGACGACTGCGGCCAGTCCGAATGGTGCACCCGACTGCAACGCTGCGCCGCCCATGACGACGTCTGCGTCTCGGTCGATGACGCAGACGTCGTCGTGGGCGACGAGCATGTACGACGTTCTAACTTACGAAAAACTGCTGGGCCGGACTGAGAACCGTTCAGTCCAGTATCGACAGTCTTGGCGTCCCGGGCGATGCTGCTTGGCTCATGAGCTCAGCGTCATCGGAGGCGGTTGAAGATCTCGCGCATCTGCTGGCGCGGGTAGCCACCGTGAGGCGTGCCCTGGGGTGGGACGGCGAGGTTGGAGCGTTGCCGGATCTGCACGAGGCGGCAGCCATCCTGCAGCGGCAGCAGCCCATCGATCCAGCGGGGGCGGCCGTGTCGCAGGACGCTCTCGACAGCTTGTTGGCTTGGGCACAGGGACGGGGCGCACGCCTCGCTGACGGACTGCGGTTGGTGGCAGGCGAGCACGGAACGCGCGTGGAGACGACCACCCCGATCGCAGCTGGCGAGGCGTTGGTGCAGGTGCCCGCCTCGTGCCTGCTACTCGGCAGCGCGGTACGTGCGCGGCACCCGTTGCTGGCGCCGTGGCTGGCCGGTGAGGTGCCGTTCGGACCGGCGACCCTGATGCTGTGGCTCTTCGCTGAACGGTATGCGCCGAGCAAAGATGACCCGTGGGCGCCTTATGTTGAGGCGCTGCCGACACGGGCTCCAGCCAGCGCCCTCACTTGGCCTCGTTCGCCGGGCGAGCACCTGTCGGCCGCAGCCGAGGGTCGTCGTTTTCTGGCCGGCGTGTTGCAGCTCTACTGCATGTTTCATCGCCGCTTGCAGGACACCGCGGAGGATGAACGCCCTTGGGCGCTGGAAGCGTTCACGCTGCAGCGCTGGCTGTGGGCGGGCGGCATCATGGCGTCTCGGCAGAACCTGGTGGACGACGAGCTGGCGCTGGTGCCGCTATGGGATTTGCTCGATCACGACGAGTCGCTTGGCGCGAGCACCACACAGCTCACCGACGGAGCCCTGCGCTGTGTCGCTGCCGTGGACTACGCGGCGGGAGAGCGGGTGGGCATGTACTACGGTGCGCGCACGCCCACGCAGCACTGGGTGTATGGCGGGTTTGTGCCAGCTGGACCGCCTGACGGCGCGCGCGCGGCCCTGCCCTTTTCGCTGCCCGCTGCGGCCACGATGCGACGCCCCAAGATCATTTGGCTGGTCGCGCAACACGACCATCCGCTGGAGGTGGAAGTGGCGCGCGGCGATTTGCAGGCGGCGCAGCGCCGAGCACGCTGGTTCGCGCTCGATCAGGACGAGCTCGACCGGCTCGGCGTGAGCTCGGTGGCGGATGCATGGGAGCTCGACTCGCCGCTGTCCGAAGCGGGCGAAGCACGCGCCAGCAGGCTGCTGCGCGAGTGGCTGCTCGAGCGTGCCGGTCCCCCGGGAGCCTGGCACGACGCCTTCAGCCACGAGCATGCTCGGCTCCTCGCGGCCAACTACGCCTACACGGCCGGGCTGCAACCGAGGTCGATAGGCGACGTACAGCTGAGGCTGCTCGACGACTCGGATGCGCCTGTCGTCGACGCTTTTGTCGCCGACCACGCCGCGACCTCACGGCTGCTGCGCAACAACCTGCACGCAGCGGGCCTCATCGATAGCGGCGCACAGCACAGCGGTAGCTGGATCGGGGCGTTTGATGGAGAGGTGCTGCTCGGCGTGGCGATGCATGCGCGCACCGGCCACTTGCTCCTGCAAGCGCCCAGGCTTGCGGCAGAATTGGCGCGCGAGCTGTTGACGTGGACCGGGCGCGACCTGGCAGGGCTGGCTGGGCCGCAAGACCAGGTGGATGCGGTTGGTGCCGGTCTGGGTTTGCAGGAGCGTCCGCGCACACACGAGAGCAAGCAAGAGGTGTGGGCCATGCCGCTCACGAACCTGACGTCAGCCGCACCGCCGCCAGGGCTCGACGTGCGCAGAGCCACCACCGACGATGTCGCGTCCATGCAGGCTGCGCGTGCGTTCGAGGAGGGGGCCCGTGACGCCCTGGTGATGCGCGTCGAAGCTGGACAGCAGTACCTCGGCCAGGCAGGAGGCAAGGTGGTGTCGATGGCGGCCTGTCGTCGCGACGCCCCCGATGGTGCGACCATCAGCCACGTGTGGACCAGCCCAGCGGCACGCGGTCGAGGCTACGCGCGTTCCGTGCTTGCCTTTGCGTTGCGGCAGGCCGCGCAGACCGGCGCGACGCAGGCAGCACTGTCGCTCGACGACAGCAGCGATCCCGCAGCGGACACGTGCTACCGCGCCCTGGGCTTCGAGCCGGTTGGCGTGGAGGCGGTGATGCTGTTCGAAGCTGTGCGCGACGGCGAAAGCGATGGTGCGGGCGATCCCCATGCCGAGCACGATCCTGCCACCGCCGGACGCCTTGGCTGACGCACCCGTGTGGTAGACTCACTCGACGAAGGAAGGTCTCCCATGAGCGACGATGAGCCCTCTGCGCTGGTCATAGACAACGGCTCCGGCATGATGAAGGCCGGCTTTGCCGGTGACGACGCGCCCCGCGCGGTGTTCCCTTCCATCGTGGGCCGCCCGCGCCACAAGGGCGTGATGGTGGGCATGGGACAGAAAGACGCCTACGTAGGCGACGCGGCCGAGTCCAAGCGCGGCATCCTCACTCTCAAGTACCCGATCGAGCACGGCGTCGTCACCAACTGGGACGACATGGAGAAGACGTGGCACCACGCCTTCTACAACGAGCTGCGGACAGCGCCCAATACGCGCCCCATACTCAGCACCGAGGCGCCTTTGAATTCCAAGGCCAACCGGGAGAAGATGACCCAGATCCACTTCGACACGTTCAACGTTCCGGCGTTCTATGTGGCCATGCAGGCGGTGCTCGCGCTCTATGCGTCAGGTCGAACCACGGGACTTGTCTGTGATAGTGGCGCCGGCGTGACGCACTGCGTGCCCATCTACGAGGGCTACGCCTTGCCGCACGCGGTGCTACGGCTCGATCTGGCCGGCCGCGATCTCACCGAGTACCTCGAGAAAATTCTCACCGACCGCGGCTATAGCTTCACGACCACCGCCGAGAAAGAGACCGTCCGCGACATCAAAGAGAAGCTCTGTTATGTGGCCCAAGACTTCGACGGTGAGCTCGAAAAGGCCGATCAGTCGAACGCGCTCGAGCAAAACTACCAGCGCCCCAACGGGCAAGTCATCACCCTCGGCAACGAACGCTTCCGCTGCCCCGAGGCGCTGTTCAAGCCCAACTTGATCGGCCTGGGGCAAGTGGGCATTCACGAGCTCGCCTTCCAGAGCATCATGAAGTGCGATGTCGACATCCGCCAAGCGCTGTACAGCAACATCGTCATGACCGGCGGTTCGACGATGTTCTCCGGCTTTGCCGAGCGCATGCAAAAAGAGCTCAAAGCCCTGGCGCCCGCCGCGATGACCATCAAGGTCATCGCCCCGCCAGAGCGGATGTACGGCGCGTGGATTGGCGGCTCGATCCTGGCGAGCCTCAGCACGTTCAGCGAGATGTGGATCACCAAGGCAGAGTACACTGCGTCGGGCCCGTCCATCGTGCACCGCAAGTGTACGTGACCGCCGGCTAGCTCCCCTTGGAACGTTTGCGCAAGCGCTAGCGCTTCTTCTTCTTCCCCTTGGCCTTGCGCTTGTAAGGCTTGGGCTTGCCCCGGCTCTTCCACTTCCGAGGCTTGGCTGCGCGCTTGCTGGAGACCGGCTTCGCCTTGTGCTTGGTGAAAGAACGGGTGCGCCGCTTCTTCCATTTGGTACCGCTACGCGTTGACTTCATCTTCTGGCGACGAAGCTTCTTGCCGCGCGGGCCCTTGCTAGCCTTTGTCGTGGTCTTCTTGCGCAGTCGCTTGGGCCTTTTGGCAGCCGAGCTGTCACGTCGCGCCTCGCGGACACACGCCATCAGCTGATCGCGGTTTTGGATGTCGAGCACCTGATTGCGCGACTTGTCCTGCTTGCGGGAGAGGCTCAGCTTGCAGCGCCTCTTGGCCGTACACTGCTTCTTGCAGACTGCTCGCTTGGCCTTGGGTTGGCTGGCGCAAAATGCCGGGCAACTCTTCTTGATGCATTCTGCGACGACGGCCTTTTCACACGTCCGCGGCGCACCCGCGGCCATTGCTGTGTTGGCGACCAGCAGAGTCACCGCAAAAACAAAGAAGCGACTCAGCGTCGCGATGGTGCGGCGACTCATGCTACCCCGACGCTGTGCTGCAGCTCCGCCTTGGCGTGCTGGTAAAGGGCCTCGACGGCGCATCCGTGGGCATTGTCCACGCCACTGGTGGCCATCACCAGCTGGTCGCCGAAGGCGCGGGCGGTGAAGAACTCGCCGCCCCGTCGCACGGCATGGAGGACCACCCCAGCGTCGTCGTCATCGTGGCGGATGAACACCAGCTTTTTGCCGCCCACGTAGACGCCACGCTCCTGCATTGCGGTGTAGTCACCCTTGGCGAGTGCTTCTCGGATCGTGTGGGTTTCGTCGGCGGTCACCAAGAGCGTGCCCACGATCCCCGCAGCGCTGGCAAACGCGACCTGCGTGATATGCGGCGACCCGCTCCGACCACGGCTCCGAGCGATGATCGCCGCAACGCGGCTGTCGACCCCGTGCTTCTCGGCGGTCTCGAGCGGGGATGGCGCCTTGGCAGCTTCCGATTCGCTAGCGATCTGGGCGCCGACCAGCCCGACCGCTCCCAAGGCGGCGCCGCCCTTGAGAAAAGCGCGGCGTTTGATGGTGTTACTCATGCTCTTCCCTCGCACACTGAAGGACTTTACGAGTATCGACGGGCCTCCTGATGCCGTCAACGACACTCTCGACGCGGCACGATCCGGACGCCGAGCTGCGCTGAGGTCGAGGTCAAGAGCGAGTTGGTCGTGTACGCCCGGCCGTACGTTCATGCCGCGGTAGATTCGGCTGCTTCACGTGGCGGCAAGTGACGATGAGTTGTTGCCGCAGCAAGGCGTTCTCGATGAGCAGGTCGGCGCCAGTCCGCGTGGAAGCGGCGAGTATGCCCGTCACCACGCCCGTGACCGGACGGGTCGCGGATCGGATTACCGCGCCGATCCCTTGCATCGCTCGCTCCGCAGCATCACGGAGCCTTTCACCCACCGGGCCGGTCCGGCTCCAGCACGCCGACGAGGTCCCGCCGCGCTGCCACCTTGGCGTCACTTCTGCGGGACGGCGTGGCCGAGCACCTTCACCAGCTTGTATCCGGCCGCCTTGGCCGCTGCCTCGCCCTGGGCCGTGCCGGTGGTGAAGTAGTCCTTGCGGGCTGCGCTCCAGTAAAGCTTCAGGGGCTTGGTGAACGACTTGGGTGAGGCGTAGACGTAACCCTGCTTGCGGACCAAGTTGTAGCCCGCCGGTGCCTTGAAGAAAGGCGTCGTCGACAGGTTGTCGTTGTTCGCCCCATTCCAATAGAGATTGAGCGAGTGACTGCCGCCAGCATGGAACACCAAGGTGCGGGCTTCGGTGCGGACGTGCCCGTATTTGGCGGCCTTGGCGGCCGTCTCGCCAGCTGGGCTGCGAGGGGTAAAATTGTCTTGCCGGCTGCCGCTCCAGTAGAGCTTCAGCGGCTCGTTGTCTTTCAACGCCGAGCTCGGGTTATAGGAGCAGCGCACCTCAACTTGGACGGCCTTGGTGGCGTAGACGTTCTGTACCTTGCCCACGCTGGGCCACTTGGTGCGAATGCACTTGCCGCCGACCCGCATCTTCCAGGATTTGAACACCGAGACGGTGCGCCCCTTGTTGCGATCGGCAGCCTTGACCTTCCAGATGTCGGAGGCGATGGCAGCCGGACACCACTGCTCGATGGCCGCCTTGTACAGCCCCTTGGCGTTGTAAAACGGCGCGGGAACCTCGGCGGTCACCTGGGTCGCCGTCCGTGACCAGCCCGAGGGCTGGGATCCATAGGACACTGGCCCGAGGGACCAGGCCCGCCATCCCGAATCGTTGCACGTCAGCGTCACCGCCGCTCGGGGTGTGACGGTGCTCTGAAAGTGGGTCCCCCACTCCAGCTCCCCGTAAGAAGGAGTGTAGACCGACGTCTTCGACGGCGCCCTCAGGCTGAGCTTCGCCTGGGCGGGCGTCTTGAACGAGTTGATCACGTAGCGGTTGGTGGCCTGGCTGGTGCTAGACCAAGCGAGAGCGCCACACAGCGTCAGACCGCCAATGGCCAATCCATGGAGCTTCATCAGTTCGTCTCCCAAGTGAAATCCAGCGCGATCGATGCGCTGGCCCCGAAGCATGGGCCAACGTAAGTCTTGGTGATCACCTGCACAACCGGGAGCACGTTGCTGGCGTTGGCCGTCTAGGCAGGGGCTGACTACTCTCAGCCGGCGCGGCGGCCAGACCGTTGGCTCAGCGCACCAGCTCACGTAGCTGATTCATGCCGCTGGACGGTTCTTTGAGGCACGATGCCCCACAGATCGCGCAAGGCGGTGGCCAGCACCCAGATGGCCAGCTGTGCCGGCTACCTATTGTGTCCGCGTGCGATTTCGCACGGCTAGAGCACAGGGGCACGTTGGCTATGACGCGCATTTTGACGCGCTCGCCGTGCGTCATTTGCGCGTCAAAGTTGGCGGCTGAGGAGTGCGCTGTGGACCGACCAACGCCATGTCCTTCAAGCGAAAGGCGCTGCCGACCGCGATCTTGACGCGCGTCATCTCTGGCGGGACAAGGAAAGTAGCCAGCACAGGCGGACTAATCCAATTCGGCTTCGCCGAATTGGCTGGGGAAGCCCCCACCGAAAGG
>JAUVCD010000417.1 GCA_030590865.1 Myxococcales bacterium
GAGGTTGCTCTCCATCCAATTCTCAACCAATCCGCCAGCCATCATGAGCAGGAAGGGCGACACCAAGCAGACGTAGGTCATCACGCGCCGGCGCTTGAAGGACCGCCAGGCCCGCGCCCATTCAGGCCGCTGCACGTCTGCGGGAGTGTGCTGTCCGTAGCTCGGATCGACCTTGGCCTCGGCGTCTCGGTCGATCCAGCTGCGCAAGCGCTTCGCCGGTTCGGGCTCGTGACCGGCCAGAGCCCCAGGGAAGAAGTTGGCCGTCTGGGGCTCGGAGAAGGCATCCAAGAAGCGAAAACTGACGTGACATTCAGCAGCGTGGGACTTGACGGGGCTTGTTCCGCCCCCGCCCCCCGAGCTATGCGCAGCGACCCGCTCGATCTCGACCTCCTGGACCGACTCCCGCGGGTAGCAAGAGACGCCGCCGGGAAAGCGAATCACGATGGCGTCACCGAGCAGGTAGGTGCCATAGCCAATGGGACCGTCGGCTGCACATTTGATCTTATTGTGCCGCCAGGTGTCTCGCACCATGGGAGCCAGCAAGCCGGCCAAGGCGATGCCGCCAATCGTGTAGCAGGCGATGACGATCGGCGCCTGATAAGAATGGGGCAGCCACAACAGGGCCGGCACAGACAGCAACGCGAGCGGCACCAGGCCGATGATCCACAGGAACAGGACCATGAACACGGCGCCAGCCAAGCTCTCGGTCTTCATCGACCGGTAGTTGGGATAGAACGTCTCGACCTCGCTGCCATTCTTCAGCTCGAGCAGCCGGGGCTCGACCCATTTCGAGCTGCGCATCTCCTGCTCGAACGCCCGAAAAGCCTGGTGGTAGCGCTCCGGCAGCTGCTCTTCTGGCAGCTTCTCCTGAGCGTGTTGCCAGCGTTCGTCTTTCTGGGTTTGTCGGTACGCCATGACAAGAACGAGTGGTGGTGTCGCGTTGATGCCACGGTCGGTCAGCACGTGCCAGGCACGTTAGCCGGTGCATCATAACGCAATCGATGGCGAGACCGTGTGTTTGGCGACGTCGCCCAGGTCGTGACAGGTGGCCCCTAGCCCGACCCTCCGGAGCGCCGAATGGCGACCACCACCGTCGTGGCGGCCTCCTCGCCGCTACCGTGGGCGTCATGGTTCACCGCCTCGGCGCGTTCGATGTGCAAGCCTGGCAGCTCGGCCGCCACCTCGTCAGGCCGAGTGAGCGTGGCCTCGAGCTCCGCCTGCCGCGCCTGCCGCGCCTGGTCGTTGGTCGGCTTGGCGTCCTGGTCCTGCCCATGGTCGCCATGAAGGTGGCGCTCGAGCCAGTCGGTGTCCGAGCGATCATGGCCCACGAAGATGAGCGTGCCCCCTGGGGCCAGCACCTGCGCCGCACGTTCCAACAGCGACTGTCGTTCTGCAGCCGATAGGTGGAGATAGAACAGCGTGACCAAGTCGTAGCGTCTCGTGAGCTGCTGGTCCCTCAGGTCGGCGACCTGGAACTCGACCTCCGCTCCTGCGTCTTTGGCCCGCTTCCGCGCCCGGTCAATGGCCACGTCGGAGAGGTCTATGGCCAGCACCTGCCAGCCTTGCCGAGCCAGCCAGATAGCGTTGGCCCCCAGCCCGCAACCGAGCTCGAGGGCGCGCCCGACCGGCTGTCCATCGACCAGCCGAACCAATAGCTCATCAGGATCGGTGCTGCCGTGATGATGCCTTAGGTCGGACCCGTCGTGGTCATCATGGTGATGGCGGTCGTGGGGGCCATCTTTCGCCCAAAGGGCGTTCCATTCGTCTCGTTCCATGACGTCTTCAACCTCCTCAGTTGCTGGGCTCCGACCTGCAGGTCCGGAGGGCCACAGGCTCGCTTGCCCACCACCGGCACAGGCATACGTCCTAGCACCTAGGCGGTGCTGCCACTGGGTGATACTCTTGTGTCCGCCAAACAGGTTTGTCTGCCGAACAGGCGATGCTCACCTCGGACCTATGGAGTGCTTGACCATGAAGCTGTTTCTTGGATTGACTGGAGTCACCCTCGTTCTTGCGATGGCTAGCGCCTGCGGTGAAGACACGACCACAACCTTCGGGGGCTGCACGCCCGGCGAGTCCCAGGCTTGCGTCGGACCAGCTGGCTGCGAGGGCTTCCAGGTCTGCGCCACCGATGGAAACAGCTTCTCGCCCTGCGACTGCGGCACCAGCTCGGGGACCGGCGGTGGGACGACCAGCACCTCCACCAGCGGCACTGGTGGCTCGACCAGCACCAGCGGCACCGGTGGCGATGGCGGCTCCAGCACCAGCGGCACCGCCGGTGGCGGCGGCTCGACCAGCAGCGGCGGCGGTGGCGGCGCGGGCGGCGGCAACCCGACCGGCTGCCCCCCCACCCAACCCCAAGAAGACGAGAACTGCACCGACTGGCAGCTCATTTGTGACTACGGCAGCGCGACCTGCGACTGTGGCTATGGCGGGTGGAGCTGTTATGAGTGCCCGGTCCAGGAGCCAACGGATGGCTCGAGCTGCCAGGGCCTGCAGGGCGCTGACTGCACCTACGGCGCCGTCGAGTGCTCGTGCCAGGGCTACCAGCAAGAGTGGAATTGCGTCACCTGCCCCTCAACTCAGCCTACGGCCGGCGATCCGTGCTCGGACCAAGGGGCCTATTGTGAGTACGGTCAGGACTCCTGCATGTGTGGCTACAACCAAGAGTGGTACTGCTGGTAGTCCACGGCGCCTGAGCTTCCGGTCAGCGAGCTTTTCGGATGGTGAAGCTGACCCGGTTGGACGGCAGCCTGAGCTCACCCCATGCCCGATGTGGTCAAGATAAGCTTCGAGATCGGCACGCCGCTCGGCCCACGGGGCATCGACATCGAGGTCGAAGATGTAGCGACACGACTCGCCGAGCTGGTTCCGATCGCTCAGCTGATCACCGACGGATTCCTCGACGCGTCGATGGCCCACCAGCGCGCTGAAGGCCGCGAGATCAGCTGCCAGGCCGGCTGCGGCGCTTGCTGCCGCCAATACGTGGCCATCTCGATCCCCGAGGCGTTCTATGTGGCCGAGATGCTGAGCGAGCTGCCCGAAGACCGCCGGACCCTCTATACCGAGCGCATGGCGGCCATCACCGAGCAGCTGCAACAGGAGGGCTTGTTGGAGCGGGTGCTCGATCCGACCACCGATCGGGAGCGGCTGCTGGACCTTCCCAAAGAGTACTTTCGCTTGGGATTGGCCTGCCCCTTCTTGACCGACGAATCGTGCGCCATCTACCCCCATCGGCCCACGCCCTGTCGAGACCACAACATCACCTCGCCCGCCGAGCTATGCCGCGACCCTTACGGCAACACGCTCGTCAAAGTCCCTTCCCCCTTGCCACTGAGCGCATTGCTGTCCCAGCTCACCGCAGTGCGGTGCGGCGGGCCGCGAGTCTTGGTGCCTTTGTCCCAAGTGGCGGCTTGGGTAGACACCCACCGCGAGCTCGACCAGCGCAGCTGGCCTGGGCCCGCCCTGGTGGAGGATTTCGTGTCTCAGCTCGGGCCACCCCCCGGCTGAGCGAGCCCAACGAGCGGCGCGGATCGATGGCTCTGATCCCGCAACGGCTTGCGGCACTCGCCGAAAAGTCCGATGCTTGGGCCTTCCACCGAGGCCATGTCAACGGACGAAGCCCTAGAGCGCTACCGCGAGGTATTCGAACGGATACCGGTCGGCATCTACCGAACCACGCCGGCTGGCCGCTTCCTCCACGCCAACCCAGAGTTGGTGACGCTCTTGGGCTACGACTCATACGAAGAGCTTGCCGCGGTCAACACCAAGGATCTCTACGTCGACCGGCAGGATCGCGTCGCCTGGCGAGACACCATGGAACGGGACGGCGTCATTACCGACCACGACACCCGCAAGTTGCGTCGCGACGGAACCATGGTGTGGCTCCGAGACAACGCCCGCTGCGTTCGAGACGATGGGGGGAAGGTTCTCTACTACGAGGGCGCCGTGGTCGACGTGACCGAGGCCCATCGCATGGCCGACCAGCTGGTGCATAGCGAGCGCTTGGCGTCCTTGGGCGTTCTAGCCGCTGGCATCGCCCACGAGATCAACAATCCCCTGGCTTATGTGGTCACCAACCTGGGCTTCGCAACCGAAGAGTTACACCAGTGTCTCGGTGCGGGAGCACAGCAGGACCTTAGCGAGGCATTGACCGAGGTGGCGCAGGCGCTAGCCGAAGCCGCCGATGGCGCTGAACGGGTGCGGGGCATCGTCAAACAGTTGAGCAGCTTTGCCCGGGACAAGGACGACAGTGCGGCCTTCTCCAACATGGGTGACGTGGTCGAGTCCGCGGTGCGGATGGTGCAAAACGAGCTGCGACACAAGGCTACGTTGCATCTGGATGTGGCAGCGCTGCCCCCGGTAGTAGGCAACCCGACCAAGCTGGTGCAGGTGTTCGTGAACCTACTGGTCAATGCCGCCCAAGCCTTTGCCGACCAGCCGGTAGAGCACAACGAGGTGCGCATCGTCGGGCGACTCGGCGATGGGGAGACCGTAATAATCGACGTCAGCGATACGGCGGGTGGCATCGCGCCAGACACCCTGACACGCATCTTCGACCCCTTCTTCACCACCAAGGCACGGATGGGAACCGGCCTGGGCTTGGCGATCACTCAGAGCACCGTCAGTGCCGCCGGCGGCAGCATCGACGTGCACAGCGAGCTTGGCAAGGGGACGACCTTTTCCGTCACCTTGCCGGTGTCCCAATCCGTAGAGGCTCCGGCACCGTCTCAGCGTCATCACTCGTCCATCCCAGCGGCACCAAGACAGAGCGTACTCATCGTGGACGATGAGCAGCTCATCGGTCGCTCCCTCCGGCGCACGCTCAGGCCCGACTACGACGTCACCGTGGTCACGAGCGCCAGGCAGGCGGTCGCGACGATCGAGAGCGGCGCATGGTTCGATGCCATCATCTGCGACGTAATGATGCCCGAGATGAGTGGCACCGAGCTTCACCGTTGGCTGCTCGAGGCCCATCCCAAGCAAGCTAGCCGGCTGGCCTTCATTACAGGGGGCGCCTTCGGCGGCCAAGCAGCGGATTATCTGCAACAACAGGACCGGCGCACCCTGAGCAAACCCATCTCCAATCAGGAGATACGCGCGCTACTGCTCGATATCACCAGCGGGGATCGATAGGCTCAGATTGATTGACCGCACCTCCCCTCAGTTGGGCTTACGGGAGCTCGCAGCGCCGCCCCAATGGGATGCTGCCCCCTTGCCCTCGAAAGACAGACGGTGCTGATAGTCCCTCCACCCCTCGGAGCCTGGTCCCGCACGGGACTCACCGTTGCGATGGCCAGCACCAGCCTCGACGGGATGGGGATGGCGGCGAGCCGCCCACTGGTGGAGGGCGCATTTATCCTAGTGGGCATCATCGCCCTGCTGCTCAGCATCGCCCTGGGTGCGGCAGCCTGGGGTACCGCCCTGCGACTGAAGATCAAGACCTCTGGCGGCGTGTTCGCCCGAGGCTTCCTCGGCATATCGGCAGTCATTGCCTTCTTGATCGGCGTGGCATGCGTGGCGCTGGGCTTCGGCCCTCAGCTCTCCAAGCAATGGTCTGACCCAGCGGCTAACGCGACGCTCATCGCCGCAATGACTCTCGGCGTCGTGTTTCTCGCCGTCGAGTTCGCCATTGCCGGTACCTTGTATGGGCGGGTGGCCAAGACGGCCGGTGGGACCTGGCCCAAGCTCCTGTCCATCGGTAGCTATGGGCTCAGCGCCGCCTTGGCTTTGGTCTCGCTGCTCGGTTTCGTCGCCGCCCTCGGCTCGCTGTTCGCCCCCTGAAGGGCCACCGGGCCTGGCTCCAGCCAGCGGTAGCGTCCCATCAGCTTGCGTCGTCGGTCTCGGCGACAAGCGCTGCGACCATGGTGCAGTTGCTTGCACCACCGCGCCACTACGGGTCGCGACGGACCACCAAGGTGACGAGCCACGCCAAGAATGCCAATACCAGCACGTTGAGCAGGGTGTTCAGGACGGCACTCGACGAGGAGCGCCCCGCGTCTACTCCGGTACTGGTCCAGGCCACCGGCAAGACTGGATCGGGCCACTCGGGCACCCCGGTAGCTTCCGCCAGCAAGCGGACCTCCTCAATGGGCAGGGGCGCAGCCTCCATCAGCAGCGCCGCCCCCGGCCCGGGCCGCAACATGGCGCGCAGCGGCCGTCGGCTTGGGCCAGCGAGCACGACCTGAGAGGTCACCGTCTCCACCGGCGCAGCTTGACCAGCGTAGGTATGGGCAGGGACTCGGGACGGTCTCAAATAGGGTGCGGCAGTCCGGGCACGGTCGGGCAGAGACACTAGGTGGACGCGCTGCCGCTCTAGCGCTTGCGTCAACATCGGCGAGCCGAGCTCAGCGACGAGCAACGCCCCGTCCAGCGCTCCTTGCTCGAGCTCGGCGATGAGCTGCCCGGCCGGGGCCACCAGGGCGGCCGAACCTCCCGTGGCCCGCAACAGCGCCAGCCCAATGCGCCCGGCCCCACTGTCAGGCAGCGCCACGCCGACGCGGCCAGCGAGCCCATCGCCAGCAGGGGCAGCACCCAATGGCCCAGCACGCAACAAGTGCACCGTCCTGGAGCCCACCACCGCCACGGCTTCAAGGGCGGTCGAACGGTGAAACGACCCCTGATGGAGGGAGAAGAAGCGCTCCGAGCCGACCAGCGCCAGCTTGGCCGCCGCTTTCCCTACCAACTCGGCGGGCTCGGCGGCGGGTCGGATTTTTACCGGGCGATCCGGGAAGACTTGCCTGAGCGCCCGGGTCGCCCGCATCTGCTGCTGGCCGAGCTCATCGCCCTTCGCCACCGCCAGCACCAGCTCGAGCCGGCTGGTTGGGCCGCTGCCAGCAGCAACCAACCAGCCGCGCTGGACGAGAAAGCGCCGGGCCACCTCCGCGGGCTTCCAGCCCTCGATCTGGACCGCGTAGTTGAGCTCTTGCATCAGCTCGGTGTCGAGCTGCCCTTCGAGCCGCTGGAGCGACTCGGCCAGGCCACCGAAGCGCTGCAGCGCATCCTGGCGAACGAGCCAGGCCGCCTGGTAACGAGGAAAGAAGTCCAACGAGTCATCGAGCAGCTCGACGCCGCCGTTACGCAAGGCACCGTCGGTACCGTAGACCAGGGCCGCATCCACCCGACCCGCGAGCACGGCATCGATTCGCTCGGCGGGATCGTCGAGCGTCCGTACCTCACCGCGCAGTCGCAAACCGTGGCGCTCGAGCAGCGCCGCCAGGCCATCGCGGGGCCGTCGCAGGTAGCTCTTGGGACAGGCAAGGCGAATACCACCGGCCAGCTGGCTCAGCTCGGCGATGGTCGTCACCCCGAGGCGATGGGCCGGTCCCGAGGCCATCGCCACCTGGTAGTTGTTGTCGAACCCGAGCGCTGGGCGCCACGTCAACCCGCGGCCGCCATAGGCAGCCTCGAGCTCAGCGGCCATGTCGGCGGACTGGGGATCAATGCCCAAGAGCAGCGCCGCGGTACCCGAGTATTCGACCATTAGATCGATCTGACCTGCATCCAAGGCTTGCTGACACTGGTAGGTGTCGCCGCATTCGGTCACCTGCACAGCCATCTGCCCTTGGGACTGGAGAAGCTGACGGGCCAGCTGAGCGAGGACGGCCTGCTCGGCGAAGGTCTTGCTGCCAATGGTCAGCACGTCGCGCCCGCCAGTACAGCCGCTGGAGCAGAGGGCCATCCAACAGAGCGCGAGCGCGACCAGCCAGCGCCTCATGCCCCTGCCTCCGAGTCGACGACCGGTGCAACTCCATCATCAGGGGGGCCATCATCAGCGGCACTAGCATCAGCGATGCCATCATCAGCGACGTCGACAGCCGTCGCAGTAGCCGTTCGCTTGCGCTCTTTGGCGAACTGCCGCAGCAGCGCCGCCACCTGCAGCAGCAGAATGAAAGCGAAAGGCAGAGCACCCAGCACCGCGACCGCCCGCACCACGTCGATATTGCCGCTGAGCATGAGCACGCCACCGAGAGCTCCGACGATGAGTCCCCAGGCGAGCTTGCGACCGGTGGGCGGATTGAGGGAGCCACGGCTGGTCAGCATCCCGAGCACGAAGGTGGCGCTATCGACGCTGGTGACCAGAAAGACGAAGACCAGCAGGATCGCAGTGCCGCTCAGAATCCCGGACAGAGGCAGCCGGTCGAAGAGCGAGAAGAGGGCCACCGACACGTCTTCCCTCACCAGCCTCGCAATTCCTCCAGCACCGTTCATCTCCTCGTACAGCCCAGTGCCGCCGAAGACGCTGAACCACAAGAGCGAGAACGTCGTAGGCACGAAGAGCACGCCGAGCACGAACTGCTTGATGGTTCGCCCGCGACTGATGCGGGCGATGAACACGCCGACAAAGGGCGCCCAAGCGATCCACCAGAGGAAGTAGGTGAGCGTCCAGCTCTCCAACCAAACGCGCCCCTGGTGGTAGGGGTAGAGCCGCAGGCTGAGCCCAACAAGCGAAGCGCTGTAATCGCCCACCAAGGTCACGAAGCCACGAAG
>JAUVCD010000688.1 GCA_030590865.1 Myxococcales bacterium
GGTGCTCGGCATAGGTTCCCGAGCCGACGTAGACTCGATCACCGTTCGAAGCCAGCGCCAGGGCGCCGGCTACCGTGGCGCTGTCCGCTGGCACATACCAGTCCGCGGCCTGCGCCTCGCCAGCCGTTGCCGCCAAAGCCACTGTCGCCAAAGCGGCGATGTGCTGCGCCCTCGTTCGTGTCATCGGGTTCACTCCTCCGGTAGGCCCGGCCAGCGGTGCTCAGGTCATGGCTCGACTCATCTGGGCCTCGCCATCTTCAATGCCATGGTACGGGGCTGTCGCAGTCGTCGCAATCGCCCGAGCCTTCGATCTGATGCCCCTTCGGGTGGCTTGGGTACAGTCGACCGCCGGCCATGCCCGCGGGGCTCGGAGCGCTCTGGTGGCCCTCGAACGGTGCAGCTTGCGCGGGGGGTTGACAAACAACGAGGAGTGGTACATTGTGGGATGACTGGACGGTCAGTCATTCTTTAGTGCCGGCTAATCCCACGTGATTCCGGCATGTTGCGCGCCATGCCTAAGAGCACCTTCGACAAGATTGCCCCAGCAAAGCGCGAGCGGTTGCTGCGTGAGGCGGCCAGGCTGTTCGGTGAGCGTGGCTTCGCCGGCACCGACATCGCTGAGCTTGCTACCCGCGCGGGAGTCTCGAAGGGGTCGATCTACACCTACTTCGAGGGCAAGGACGACCTCTACCTGTTCGTCTGTCGCGACGGCCTCGCCCGCTCACGGAGCGCCGTCTATGAGGGGCTCGATCCGAGCTGGGACGTCTTTCGCCAGATCGACCACATCTTCAGGGCAGGGGTGGCCTTCGCGAGCCAGTGGCCCGAGTACATCGTGCTCTACATCAATGTGGCGTCGCCAGGCATGGCCCGTTTTGCCGAGAGCCTCAGCCTGGAGGTGGAGGGCCGCACTGCTGACCATCTCAAGCAGATCATCCGCCAAGGGATCGACGAGGGCATCCTGCGCAGGGGGCTCGACGTCGAGGTGTCCGCCTTCACCATCAACTCGATCTACATCACGGTGCTCCAGTCACTGGTGTCGCCTCATTACCGCATTCGGCTCAGGCAATACCTCGAGCTCGACCAAACGCTGTCCGCCGAGACCATCGGCACTCACCTCGACCGCATCATCCATTGCGTACAAGACCTGCTTCGGCCCGCTGCGGGCTGAGCCACGGAGGAGATCATGAGCAAGACCACCGGAGGGCAAATCGTTGCCAACATGTTGCACGCAGAGGGCGTCGACACCGTCTTTGGTATTGTAGATGGCACCTATCTCCAGCTCTTCGCGAGTTGCGTCGATCTGGACATGCGGATGGTCACGCCACGGCACGAGTCCATCGCCATGCACATGGCCGGCTCTTATGCGCGCCTCACGGGTCGGCTCGGCGTTTGCCTGGCGAGTAACGGGCCCGGGGTCGCCAACGTGCTGCCTGGCGTGGCCGTGGAAAACGGCGAGGGCAATCGCGTGTTGCTGATTACCAGCTGCCGTCGGCCCCAGATCATGTACCCCGACCGCGGTGGTGCCTTTCAGACCTTCGACCAAGTCGGCGTGATTCGCCCGATGTGCAAGTGGTCCGAAACCGTCAAGAGCCCCGATCGATTGCCCGAGGTGATGCGCGCCGCTTTGCGCCAGTGCTTCACCGGCCGGCCGGGAGTCGTTCATCTCGACATTCCGGAGACCATTTTCAACGGCAAGCTCGATGAGCCGGCGCTGCCCAAGCCTCACCAGTATCGTCGGGCCGTGCCCATTGAGCCCGGCGCCGAGCAGGTGCAAGAGGCGGCCAAGCTACTCATCGCCGCCGAGCTGCCCATCATTCAGGCGGGCAGTGGCATCATCCACGCGCTCGCCTTCGAGGAGCTGGCTACCTTAGCCGAGCTGCTCCATGCGCCAGTGACCACGTCGTGGGGCGCTCGTGGCGTGCTGGACGAAACTCACGAGCTCGCCTTCCCGCTGGTCCATATCGAGGCGGTCAATGCGGTGCGGAATGCAGCGGATTTGGTGCTCTGCCTCGGATCGGACCTCGGTGAAACGGACTGGTGGGGGAAACAGCCGTACTGGCGGTCCGCAGCGGAGCAGCAGTTTGTGCAGGTGGACATCGACGAGGATAACTTGGGTCGCAACCGACCTGCCGATCTCCCCATTTTGGCTGACGTGAAGGTGTTCCTTCGGGCGTTGATTGCTCTTCTCGAGGAGCGGCGCGGCGACATTGATGTGGCCGGGCGACGCCAGCGGATGGCTCCCCTGGCAAAGCAGCGGGACGGACACCGCGCCAGCCTGGACGAAGCGCTCACCGACCGCGCCGAGCCCATGCTCACCGCTCACGTCCCCGTCACCAGTCAAGAGCTTGCGGCCGACGATGCGGTGATGGTTTTCGACGGCGGCAATACCGCCGTGTGGGGTGCATTCTTCTCCAGGCTCAAGCGGCCGAATTGCCAGCTCGGGACTCACCATTTTGGGCATCTCGGCGCCGGCGTCGGTCAAGCCCTCGGGGCGGCGGTAGCCAGGCCGCACACGCCGGTCTTTTGCATCATTGGGGACGGGGCTATGGGGTTCCACCCGCAAGAGATCGAGACAGCAGTGCGCAACGAGCTGCAGGTGGTCTACCTGGTGTGCTGCGACCAACAGTGGGGCATGGTCAAGCTCACCCAGAGCATGGGTCTCGATCCAGTCAAGACCGTGATGAAGAAGCTGCTCGGCCCGGAGGGAGAACCGATGGAGCTTCCCTGGAAACAGGCTGCCTCGCTGGCCAATGCCGCCAAGGATCTGATCGGTCCGCTCAAGGACGTCGCCGTACGCTCGCTGGGAGCGGCCCGGACCATCAACGCAGATCTCGGCGAGATCCGCTGGGATGAGATGGCTCGCGCCATGGGTGCCCACGGCGAGCGGGTGTCCGATCCTGCAGATCTAGCCCCTGCCATCAAGCGCTGTCTCGAGAGTGGCCGAGCGGCGGTCGTGCACGTCGATGTGGATGCGGACAAACATCTCTGGGCCCCAGGGCTGAAGTTCTTCAAGGCCATGCACGAAGAGCCGGCGGGCAAGTAGCGATCCTCGGGACTCACCATGGATTCGCCGACCCGGGCCCACCGGGCGGACCCCCCTGAGGAGGCAAGGTTCCAATGAGCGACGCCGCGCGACCGATCCGTAACGTCTTGATCACCGGCGCCGAAGGCTACGTTGGCCGCATGCTGGTCCGCGCTCTGGCCGGCGGCGAGGGGCGTTGCCACCGCGTGGTGGCCACGGATCTACGCTTGCCATTACCTGGGCGGCGGCTTCCTGGGGTGATCTACGAGCCTCTCGACGTGCGCTCCAGAGACGCTGCTGTGCTCATGCAGCGCTACCAAATTGACTCGGTCGTGCACCTGGCGGCGGTGGTCAGCCCTGGTCGCAAGCCCGATCGCCAGCTGCTTTTCGATGTCGAGGTGGGGGGCACCGAGAATCTGCTGGCCTGCTCGCTTGATGCCGGCGTCGGGCACATCGTGGTGGCGAGCAGTGGGGCCGCCTACGGTTATCACGCCGACAATCCGGTGCCCCTCGATGAGGACGATGCCCTTCGTGGCAACGAGACCTTCGCCTATTCGCATCACAAGCGCTTGGTCGAGGAGATGCTGGCCCGTTATCGACAGGATCATCCGGAGCTGCGGCAGCTGGTGCTCAGACCGGGCACCATTCTGGGCCGCTCTACGCGCAATCAAATCACCGCCCTGTTCGAAAAGCGTTTCGTGCTCGGCCTGTCTGGTGTGGACAGCCCCTTCGTCATCATCTGGGACGAGGACGTGGTCGGGGTGATTCTCGAAGGCCTGCGCGGCGGCTGCGAAGGGATCTTCAATCTCGCCGGCGACGGCGTGCTGACCTTGCGGCAAATGGCGGCCCTGATGGGCAAGCCCTACCTCGAGCTGCCATCGACCCTCGTCGAAGGGGCGTTGGGTGCGCTGCACGCGCTCGGCCTGAGCGTCTATGGACCTGAGCAAGTCGACTTCTTGCGCTATCGACCGGTGCTATCCAACCGACGGCTCCAGACAGAGTTCGGCTATCAGCCTCGCAAGACGACCCGCCAGGTCTTCGAGATGTACCTACGCGCTCGCGGCTTGGGGCCCGTTCCGACATCTCGAGCTACCCTCGACGCAACGTAGTCTGCTGCCGGCTACTCGCTCGGAGCAACCGGCGCCGGAGGCTCGAGGCCTTCTGACACGGCCTTGCAGATGGTCGACTCTGGTCCGCACCCGCAGTGGTTGTAGCCCAGGTTGTCGAAGGTGCCGGCAGTGCCAGCGAGGTTTTCGTTGTTCAGATCGATGCTGTTGCACTCGAACGCGGTGGCCGCGAGGCCCGCGTGGGCGCCAAACACCGCCACGCCCACGCGGGCGTTCACTTCGATGAGGCAGGTCGAGATGAGGGAGTTCGCAGGGGCAGCATTGGCAATGATGATGATCCCATCGCCAAACAGACCATCGGAAACTCTGGGCAGGGTGGTGCCCAGCACCGTGCCCTCGATGGTGGCGTCCGAGTCGTAAAGGAACACACCGACGTCGTAGTTTTGTTCGAGCAGCGATGCGCGGAGCGTGACGCTGGCGCGGTTGGCCGTGTCCGGGTCGTGCTGAATGCCGATGCCCTTGCCGCCTGTCTGGTCGGAAGCCCGGGGCAGGGTGGCGCGCACGACGGTGCCTTCGATGGTGGCGTCCGAGCCTGCCACGAACACACCGAGGGCGTGGTTTTGCTCGAGCAGCGATGCGCGGAGCGTGACGCTGGCGCGCTCGCCCGTGTCAGGATGGTGCTGAATGTTGATGCCCCGGCCGTCTGCCTGGTCGGAGGCTTGGGGCAGAGTGTTGCGCACGACAGTGCCCTCGATGATGGCGTCGGAGGCTGCCACGAAC